>CALZJY010000058.1 GCA_945787925.1 uncultured Anaerosporobacter sp.
GACTCCAGTAACGATTGATGCTCCTTATGTATTTGAGGATTCCGGCATCAATAAAATTGGCGGAAAATACTACTACTCCTATTGCTCCAACTGGAATACTTCCGGCAGCCGTTATAGCACTGCTGCCATCGAATATATGGTAAGCGACTCACCAACGGGGCCTTATACCTATGCAGGAGAACTCTTCAAAAATCCTGGTGTCTTCTTTGGCACATGGGGCAACAACCATCATTCTCTGTTTGAATTCAAAGGCAACTACTATCTTGCCTACCATGCAAGAGCACTAGAGACTGCCCAGATTGGCAAGTCCCTTGGCTACCGTAGCACGCAGATTGATAAGCTCACCATAAGAAATGGCGTGATTTCTCCATTGACAGCGACAATGAAAGGTGTCTCCCAGACCACTTATGTAAATCCTTATCAAACAGTTCAAGCAGAAACGATGGCAAACCAAGCCGGTATTCAAGTAAGCGGCACAGGAAATACTGAAATCACTGGCATCTCCTCTGGAGACTGGACTTGCGTAAAAGGGGTAAGCTTCCAAAAAGGAGCTTCTTCCATCCAAGCCCGCGTCCATTCCAACTCCGAAGGAAAAATTCGTGTCTATAGCGGAAGCCCATCTGGCACACTCCTTGGAACCATAATAGTTCCAAATACCTATGGACAATATCAAAATGTTTCTGGCACAATTTCCTCAGTAACGGGTGTTCATGATCTGTACTTCGTATTCGAAGGCTCCTTTGCCTTTGATTCTTGGATCATTCTCCCTGCAAACGGTGGTACGACACCTAACACACCAACCACTCCTCCTGTGGCTTCCGGCACACTACAGGATGGCTGGTATTACATAAAGAATGTGAATGCTCAAAAATACTTACAAACCACTAATAATGCAGGCGGAAACGGTGTAAATGTGGAAATTGGCACAGGTACAGGAGTAAAAGGCCAAAAATGGTATGTAACCAATACTTGGGATGGCTATATTACGTTAAAAAACGGACTTGGCTATTACTTAGATATCCAATATGGAAGGAAAGATGACGGCACCAACGTGCAGACCTATACTGCAAATGGTGCAGACGCACAAAAGTTTAAACCAATCGCATCCTCACAAGCAGGTGCTTATGGAATACTTACCAAATGTTCTTCCGATTCGAAGGCATTAGATGTATATAATTTTGGAACAACGGATGGTTCAAATGTATGCCAATGGAGCTATTATCAAAATAGAAACCAACTCTGGATTTTTGAACCATGTGCAAATTAAGGAGGTTATCTACCATGAAAACGATATGTAAGCGAATTTTCACTGGATTATTTACACTTATACTCGCATTCGGCCTAGTATTCCCTGCCGGAAAAACCGCCAATGCGGCTGAAACTGCCACATTAAAGAACACTTACGGTTCCTTATTTGGCCGTTCTGGAAACTGTGTTTCGTTGAGCCAGCTACAAAATAGTGCAACCTTGTCTCAAATCAAATCTCAACACAACAGTATCACGCTAGAAAATGAAATGAAACCAGACGCTCTCTTAGGATATTCTGCTAACCTGATTTCTGTTTCCCAAGCAAAATCCATGGGCTACTATATCCCATCTAACTATTATGAGAGCACGGTTCCACGAATCAACTTCGATACAGTAGATGCCGTATTAAAAATCTGTTCTGAAAATGGAATCGGTGTACGTGCCCACACTTTAGTATGGCACAGCCAGACTCCAAGCTGGTTCTTCCGTTCTAATTACTCTTCCTACGGTGGCTATGTAAGCCAATCCACAATGGATGCCAGAATGGAGCTTTATATCAAGACCGTGATGAATCATGTATATAGCAGTTCTTATGGAAACTGTGTGTATGCATGGGATGTTGTAAATGAATACCTTCATGCAACAAACTCTGGCTGGGAAGCTGTTTATGGAAATGGTGGCACAACTCCCGCATTTGTAAAACGTGCCTTCCAATATGCCTATGACTGTTTAGAGTATTATGGACTTACGAACAAAGTAAGCTTATTCTATAACGACTTCAATACCTACATGGAAGCTGATAATGTTGTCAGTTTAATCAATTTCATTAACTCTGGCAAAAAGATTTGTAATGGTGTTGGCATGCAATCCCACCTTGGAACAAGTTTTCCAAGCGTAGATTACTATACTGCTGCACTTAAAAAGTTCGTAGCTGCTGGTTTCGAAGTACAGATCACAGAACTTGATGTTACTAATACTTCTGACACAGAACAAGCAAACTATCTATATCAATTAATGAAAAACGTGCTTGCTGTAAAGAAATCTGGAGGAAATATTACAGGGCTTACGATTTGGGGACTTTATGACTCCATCTCTTGGATCCAAGGTGGTAAAAATCCACTTTTATTCTCAAACCTTACTACTCCAAAACAATCCTACTACGCCGTATTACAAGCATATAAAGATGCAGGATACCAAGTAGGACAAACACAGACTCCACCAACAGACTCAACGCAGACTTCATCCACATTACAAAATGGATGGTACTACATTAAAAATATCCATGCACAAAAATACTTACAAGTAACAAATAATTATGGTACAAATGGTGCTAATGTAGAAATCGGTACTGGCACTGGAGTATCTGGACAAAAATGGTATCTAACAAATACAGGCGATGGTTATATTACCTTAAAGAATAAGACAGGATATATGTTAGATGTGCAATATGGTTCTAACACGGATGGTGCGAATATCCAACTATATTCTGCAAACAATGCCGATGCACAAAAATTCAAATTATCCAAGACATCTCAATCTGGTGTTTATGGAATCCTTACGAAATGTTCCTCTGACAAGAGAGCATTAGATGTATACAACTTCCAGACAGCAGACAGAACAAATGTATGCCAATGGACATACTATCAAAATAGTAACCAAGTATGGGTATTTGAACCTTGCAACGGCTAAGCAAAACTTCATACTGCCATGTATCTAATATAACAGGTACTAAAAAGGAGCACCTCTTCATCAGGTGCTCCTTTTCCTTATAAACATACTTGATTTTGTTCCATTTTCTTTAATCGCCTTACTTCCATCACGATACATACGATGGCGATGATGGAGGCAACTCCATCGGAGATCGCATTGCTAAGATAGATTCCCTTCACCTTTGCAATCGGCGTTAATACAAGCATCACAGGAACGACAATAACTCCGTATCGAAGGAATGATAACATACTAGAGCGATTTGCCTTTCCAACTGCTTGGAAGTACTGGGAACTGATCGTATGAAGTCCTAAAATCGGAAGCATGCATAAATAGATTCGAATTCCTTCTTTCGTAATCTCCACTAGTTCGTGTTCCTTTGCGAACATGGAGACAAGTGCTCCTGGGAATAACTCTATGACACAAAATAATCCAGTAGAAATCATAAATGCGCTCACTAGCGCTAGCTTTAAGGAACTGCGAACTCTTCCATACTGCTTCGCTCCCCAGTTGTAGCCGCAGATCGCATTATTTCCTTGTACGATTCCGAATACGACCATATGATAAAAGCTATAAATCGTAGACATGATCGTAACTGCTGCAATATCTAAATCAGACCCTACGGCAAGCATACGGTTGTTAATAAAGACATTTACTACGGTTGCAAGGATTTGCACATAAAAGGATGGCAGTCCCATTTTAAACATTTGCTTTGCAAGTAAAATTTGGTTTGTTACCTTCCTGCGCTTTAGACGAATCATAAATTCCTTGTTATTGCAAAATACATAGACGACATAAATCGTAAGCACAGTCTGAGAAATTACGGTCGCATAAGCGGCTCCTGCAATGCCTAAATCAAACCCATAGATAAATAACGGGTCTAATACCATATTTAAGATGGACGTTGCCATAATGATCTTCATCGTTACTTTCGCTTGTCCAATGGAACGAAGGGAGTTGTTTAGACAATACCCGGGAATTCCAAAGATCGCACCCACCATCAGGATTTCAATATACGTCTTCGCATACGGACGTACTTGTTCCGAAATAGATAGCAATGTTAGGATTGGATCGATAAACAGCACGAATAACACTGCAAACCCAATTAAAAATAAAATGATATAACGGAACGAAAGAAACAGGATATCCTCTGCTTCTTCCTTTTTTCCTTCTCCAAGCTTGATTGAAATTAGCGCTGAAGAGCCTACCCCGATTAACAGGATGAACGCCATCTGCAATACTTGGATTGGCATCGTAATTCCGACTGCCGTAAGTGCATTGGAACTAATCTTCCCCACAAAGATTCGATCCACAATATTAAAAATGGCACTGCTAAGCATTCCAAGGATTGCTGGAATACTTAACTGCCATAATAAACGTGATACTTTTTCAGTACCAAGATTGTGTTGCATCGTTTTCCTCCAAAACTTTTGTATATTCTCAACTTATCTACTAAATCATACATTATTTTTGGAGAAATCACCAGTCCAAGATTGTTCCAACCATGAGACCGATTGTTTTAACGCTGCAACTGTCTTTGTTTCTATGACTGCACGACCCCCACACTCCCTTGCTAGTTGTAATCGTTTCTCTAGTGGAATCTCACCACTTCCTAAGGTCAGATGATTCTTCTTTCCTACCCCGTCATGAATATGGAAATGTGCCAGCTTCTTTTTATGCTTCATTAAGAATGACTCGTCACTCTCTTTTCCCGCATAGGAATGTCCGATATCCCATGTAAGTACAAACGTATCGCTCATTATCATTTCCTCAATTGCGCGCCTTTCATAGTCCTGATAGCCCTCCGTATTCTCAATCGCAATCCGGATCTTCTCTCCTGCAATCAGTCCTTCACATTCTGCTACAAAACTTCGAATATCCTCCATATACTGTTCGTTATATTGTTCAAATAAACGTACCCTTCGGTCTGGCAAGGTAAAATGGATTCCCGGATTCATATGCATATTGAGAATCGGTGCTTGCAGCTGTCTTGCTACCTCGATCGTCCTTCGCACCGTTTCTCGATAGGCATTCGCTACTGCACGGTTAAAATCGCAGACATTTAGATTCTCATCGAGATGAATCGTATAGTAAATCCCATACTCCTTTGCTATTCTCTTTAGTCTTTCTATTTGCTCTAACTGCTCCACTTGATACTGTGGTAAGTTCATATTTAATTCAACAAAGGATAATCCTAGTTCTTTGCAAAGAGCAGCAGACTCCTCTAATGAGTTATGCTCAATCAAAGTTGGCATTCCATACTCCATTGTTTATTCCTCTTTTCTTTGCTTCTTATGTGCAATATAAATTTGTACCGTTCTTGGAGAAATCCTGATCTCATTCTCCACTAGCTCCATTGCATTTACGATATTTCGCTCAGTATCTACGCAAAGCGTCCAAAAATCGTTATCACCCAATGTTGGAAGAACGATGGTTCGCTCCTCCCAATAGGTGTTTACTGCGATATAGATATAATCATCTTTCCCTTTATTTCTCTGCCCCGCATAAAGGATTCCTATGTAATGGTGGTCTCTGTCTTTCTGCCAGTTCCAAGGCCTAAGTCCATGAATGCTAGAACAAGGCATGCCAAGGCTTGCATGTGGGGTATCCTTATAAATAACTGGATGGGTCTTACGAAAGGCAATCATAAACTTATAAAACTTGAACAAGTCATGGCTTGCATGCAGCAATCCCCAATCAAGCCAAGAAATATCATTGTCCTGACAGTAGGCATTGTTATTGCCAAACTGGGTATTTCCAAACTCGTCTCCTGCTAAAATCATCGGGATTCCTCTGCTGCTAAGCAAGGTCACACAAGCATTCTTCACAAGCTTCTTTCGTAGTGTAAGCACTTCCTCGTTTTGAGTCTCCCCTTCGATTCCACAGTTCCAGCTATTGTTATTATTTTCTCCATCGGAATTGTTCCAGCCATTTCCCTCGTTATGCTTCTCGTTATAGGAATACAAGTCCCATAACGTAAATCCATCATGACAGGTAATAAAGTTTACACTTGCAGCATCCCCACGAATTTTTGGGTCATACATATCGAGAGAACCTAACATTCGACTGGCTGCTATCTGTTCATAGCCCTGATCTCCTTTTAGGAAACGCCGCATATCGTCTCGATACTTTCCATTCCATTCGGACCAACGCTGCCAAGATGGAAAGCTGCCTACTTGATACATGCCGCCTGCATCCCATGCTTCTGCAATCAGCTTTACCTTTCCTAAGATGGGATCATATGCCAATGCTTGCAGCAATGGTGGATTGTTCATTGGGGCACCATCCTCATTCCTTCCAAGAATGGAGGCAAGATCGAATCGGAATCCATCCACACGATACTCGGTCACCCAATATCTAAGGCAATCCAAAATCATTCGCTGTACGACTGGATGGTTGCAATTCAAGGTATTGCCACAACCTGAGAAATTGTAATAAGACCCATCTGGAGTCAGCATATAATATACGTTGTTATCAATTCCCTTATAGGAGATGTATGGACCATTTTCATTTCCTTCTGCCGTATGATTAAATACCACATCCAAGATAACCTCGATTCCATTGCGATTTAATTCACGAATCAAGTTCTTCAGCTCATTCCCTTCATGGTTATACTCTAGACTCGATGTATAACTGGTGTTTGGCGCAAAGAAACTAACTGGATTGTAACCCCAGTAATCTAATAACTGTTTTCCTTCATAGTAACGGACATCCCGCACTTCATCAAACTCAAAGATTGGCATCAGCTCTACTGCGTTGATTCCTAACTGTTTTAGATATGGAATCTTCTCCATCACCCCTGCAAACGTGCCAGGACATGCCACCTCGGAAGACTCATGCCTTGTAAATCCTCGCACATGGAGTTCATAGATTACTAATTCCTCCATTGGGATTTCCGGTTGCTTGCTATCGTCCCATTCGAATTCATCTACCACGACCCTTGCGTGATACACGGAGCCTTCTGGTGGCTTAATTCCCCATCTGCTCTGTCCTGTTACCGCTCTCGCATAAGGATCTAACAAAATCTTATTCTTATCAAAAATAAGTCCGCGACTCTTATCATATGGGCCATCAAACCGATAGGCATATTCAAACTGTGCCACATCCAAATCAAAGACGATCATGGAGTACACATAGCCGATTCGATATGTCTTTGGAAAGGGAATGATTGCAAATGGCTCCTTCTCTTTTCGAAAGAATAACAATAGCTCACAAGAAGTAGCATGTCTTGAATAGATGGTGAAATTTACACCGCCAGGCACAACTCTTGCTCCATTCTCACCAAACAGCCCAGGACGAATTTGAAATCCTTCATAGCTATCCATCGGCTTTAATCGTCGAAAATGATAGGGCAGTTGTTCCATCTTCTTTTTATACTCGGACTTTTTTTGCAAAATCGCATATTTGCCAATCTCCTCAAATCCGATATTTCGGTATAGCTGCCCCGCATCCTGGTTCGCATAAAACAGACACACAAATTCCTTTCCTTCTGCAAAACAATCCTTACACACTTTCCGAACAGCAATCCTCGCATAGCCCTTCCTTCGATACTTTGCTTGCGTTGCTACTCCATTAATAATGGCGGACCTTTGATTCTTGCTTCCGACTCCCACAATCGTCACTAATTCTTCTCCTACAAATACGCCATAACGCTCGGCCCCATGTCCCAGGGCAGAGAGTTCGATCTTTGCTAACTCCTCTTGGTCTCCTGCATAAAAGTCTCGAAACTCATCGATATTGCGATAAAAAGAAATGATATGGGGAACTTCCTCTTTTTCTAACTTCCGTATGGTAACCCCTTTGCGAATCCTTGCTTGTGGACCAACCAAATGGGTACATTTACAGAAAAAACTTTTTTGAAAAGAAAACACCGGATAGTAAGGAACCAATGCACGCACAAGTGCTTCTTTTCCTTGGATGCCGTCTACCTCAAACTGTGACAGCAACTCTACTACCGGTGTAACTTCAATTTCTTCTTTTTGGCTATATAGTAAGAACTGATGATAATATTTAAGAACTAGGCTATCCCAACTTCCGTCTTTTTCATTGACAAAAATGCTAATTTCTTCTGTATCTACGCCATAATTTTCAATATTTCCATAAATATAGACATTTACTTCTGGCTCTTTTGCTATGTACGATAAAATTTGTTCTCGATCACTTTCGGTGCATTTTCTCAATTCCATCACTCTCCTAAGCCGATTCCCATCGGTTTTCTCTTTATTATACCGTTCTTACTATATAATTACAAATCATTAGTCTACTTTTCCGCCTTCTACTACTAATTGCTCTGGATCGATGGAATCTCCATACACAGGTCTTAACGTTTCTTCAAAATCCTTATGGAAGAAGTTTTCCTTTGCAAGGGATTTGATTTCTTCGTTGATCCAATCCCTTAATTCAGTGTTTCCTTTTTGTACAGCTGCTGCAATCGTATCAATATCACCAATTGTTTCAATTCCTACCTTGAATCCCTTGTTTTGTAACGCCCAAGCAAGAACTTCCGTATTATCTGTAGAGAATGCATCCCCCCTGCCATCTAATAAGGCATCGTATGCTTCTTGATATTCATCAAACTTCACTAGGTTGATCTCTGGATGCTTCTCTGAGAAATAGGTTTCTGCTGTCGTTCCTTTTACAACGATTAATTTTTTCCCTTTTAACTGAGCAACATCGGTAATTAACGCTTTTTCACTGGATACTACGCCAAGAGCTACTTTCATATATGGCAAAGCAAAATCTACTTTCTGGCTGCGTTCTTCTGTTACGGTAAAGTTGGCTAAAGTAATGTCGATCTTACCTGCTGCTAAATATTCCACACGGTTTGCTGCTTCTAGATATACAAATTCTACTGCATCTTCGCTCCCCAGCAAGTCCTTTGCAATTCGTTTTGCAAAGTATACATCATATCCTTGAATCTTTCCGTTGGCATCCACATAACCAAATGGATTCTTATCGCTAAATACACCAATCTTAATCTTTCCGTCTTTCTTAATCTGGTCAATGCTTCTTGCTGCTGCCTTTGCTGTCGTCTGTTTCGTGTCATCTGCATTTGTATTCTTTGAAGAACCGCATCCTGCTAATACACCTGCTATCATGCTAATTGCTACCACTACACCTACTAATTTCTTTTTCATATTGCCTTCCTCCATCTCTTTACATTCTATTTAGGATTCTAACGCTTCATAATGAAACGTATCTAGAAACTTCTTTGCACGTTCT
>CALZJY010000059.1 GCA_945787925.1 uncultured Anaerosporobacter sp.
TATAATGAACATCGTTATGCTGCTTGAAAATCAAACTTCTAAAGTCCGGAATAATTCGAAATTGAAATTTGTTTGGTATTGAAATCTTTAACAACATATTATTTCCTCCCACAATAATTATCTCTTCAACCATCAGAAGCCGCTTACCAAATACTTTTACCCTTGCACATTTACAATAACTCTTCATGCAGTATTAACTGATAATCTTTCTTTGATGATAACGTCCCCTCATATATGCATGCTACGACATTCTTATGAATATGGATCTGCCCATCCACCTTCACCTTGATTTCGTCAATAACAAGCGCATACATTGTCCCGTGCTCTTTCCCTATCGAACGATACGGTATTACTTTAACTCTTGTAACATACTCTAATAACCCTTTATCCATAATCTGCTCCAATGCGGTGCGCTCCACGATCAACGCTGGACGATTGGACATCGGCTCTCGCAAATGATTACCGGTATCTAACAATCCCTTAGCATCAACTTGCTTTCCTTCGAGAGACAGTGTAACAGCATATAAATGTGATTCCCTATTGTGATACTGCATATAATACCGAATAACAAACGGAACGATAAGTAGTATTCCTCCAACCACTGCCATTAGCATAAAAAGGCTAATTGAGTACTTTGATGATATACCAAATATTCTTCTAGCATATGTGCCTAATGATAAGTTATAAAAAATACAGTTTATGAGTCCTCCAAACATGATAGCTACTCCATACAACTGTAGTACACTCAAAACAAGCTTTCTAATACACTCTCTTCCAAATACAATCAGACACATAAGGATCGGAGTAAGTATATATCCACAAATCCCTGCAATCACAGGGCTCTGTGATTCCATCATCAAAAGCATACAACTAAGTAACGCTCCTACTACACTAGAAGCAATTAATCTTCGAAGCCTTATGTTCGTCTTATTCCATCTAGAAACAATGTATAACAGTATAAAATCCATGGATAGGTTAATAAAAAAATAAAGATCGATATAAAAAACTATATCCAATGTTCACCCCCAGGTTGTCTATACATTATCATTATAATATAATGGCCACCTTATTTTTGTCAATTATTGGTAATACTTATGTAAAATTTATCTTCTAATTTTTACTTTTTATTGCATTTAACGCTTTAAAACGACTATTTTCCCCTTCTTTTTTTATAGGATAGCCCAGAACACACACTCCGCTCTATCAAAAAGAGCATTTGCAAATATGCAAATGCTCTTAACTACCTATTATTTATGGCGATTTTTTTGTAAGAACTCTGGAATTTTAATACCATTGTGATCTTCATGAATGTTAGAAGCAACTGGTTTCACTTGAGAAACTGGCTTCACAGTAGAAGATGGTGTTTGTGTAGCTGCTACTTGGCTTGTAGCTTGTTGGCTACTTGCAGCAGCGTGAGAATATGGAGACACATTCTGCGCTGGTGTAGTAGGCGCTACGTTTGGTTTATATTGAAAATTAGGTTTTACGTTGTTCGTATTATTTAAGAATGTAGGTGTTTTTACATTGTTGCTTCCAGCACTTTTTTCTAAGCCTGTTGCAATAACTGTAATTGTACATTCATCTGTACGAGATTCATCATACATCGCACCAAAGATGATATTTGAATTTTCCCCTGCTAATTCTTGAACGAATGTAGCAGCTTCATTTGCTTCGATTAAGCTGATATCACCAGAAATGTTGATAATTACATGAGACGCACCTTCGATTGTTGTTTCAAGCAATGGACTTGTAATCGCCTGTTTTACTGCGTCTGTACATTTTTCATCACCTTTACCAACACCGATACCGATGTGAGCTACGCCTTTATCTTTCATTACTGTTTGAACGTCCGCAAAGTCAAGGTTGATTAATCCTGGTACATTGATTAAGTCAGTGATACCTTGTACACCTTGTTGTAACACTTCATCTGCTTTACGAAGTGCATCTGGCATTGTAGTTCTTCTATCAACAATTTCAAGTAGACGATCATTTGGAATTACGATTAATGTGTCTACATTTTCTTTTAGTTTTTCAATACCGCCGATGGCGTTACTCATTCTTTGTTTTGCTTCAAATTTAAATGGCTTTGTAACGATACCTACAGTTAAGATACCTAGGGATTTACTGATTTCAGCAACTACAGGAGCGGCACCCGTTCCTGTTCCACCACCCATACCACATGTTACAAACACCATGTCTGAGCCCTTAATAATTTCTGTTAATTCTTCTCTACTTTCTTCTGCAGCCTTTTCACCAACTTCTGGTTGTGCACCTGCACCAAGACCTTTTGTTAGCTTTTCACCAATTTGTACTACTGTTGGTGCTTTGCAAGTTTTTAAGTGTTGGCTGTCTGTATTAACACAAACGAATTCAACGCCAATAATGCTTTCTTCAATCATTCGATTAACAGCATTGTTACCTGCTCCACCGACTCCGACAACAAGTATTTTTGCAGAAGCGTCTGATTCATTATTTCTTATTTCTAGCAAAGTACTTCCTCCTTCTCATAATAAATTCCCTATCGCCTTTAGCCCCCCTACAAGAAGACATCTATGCTATAAACGAATCTTATTGTTAATAGTAAACACAACAAATATGATTATAATATCACATATTACCTTATAAATTATAATATAGTTTTTCCGTAAAATAATCAAGCCTTTCTCGAAAATATTTGAGATTTCCTTGTTTATTTCGTTTCTTTGAATATTATGGAAGATTGTCCGGACTTGAAGGTTTTCATATCCAGTTCTCCCTTTAGTTTCTTCAATTTAGGAAGAATATTTACAAGTTCCGCCATTGGATCATCATAGGTTGTCCGATTTCCGAGTAAGACTTTGATGTTCTTATAATGCAAAGTTACATTTTCCTCAGAATCAAATACTACCCGTTCAATTGGAATACGATCTTTTTCAATCAGCTGTGATATATCCAATATCTTCTTGAAAATATCTGTATTCTCTACGGCAAGTGTATCATAAAGACTCATCTTTTTAAATGAAATTCCTGAATATAATGGAATGTCTTTCATTCTTTTTGATGAAATCTCTAATACCTTGCCGTCTTTATCGAAGTAAATATATTCATTCATATATTCAATACATCCAATAATCGGCTTCTCATAAATACGAATCTTTACGGAGTTGCGATCTTGATATTTTACGACAAGCTTCTGAATGAATGGAATTTCTGATTGCTTCTTATCTTTATTTCTGAGATAAAACAATACAGTATTATTATCCCATCCATCTTTCTTCATGTACTTTACTAATTCTTCTTTCGTATAATAGGCACAGTCATCAATTTCAATATTTTTTAATCTGAAGGAAAAATAGAACACACCTAACAGCACAACTAAAATTCCAGCGACGATTAAAACCTTTTGTAGCAATGAGCGCCGTTTTCCGAATCTCATTTGTATCTTCTTGCCCATATCCCCTCCTAATGTTCCTATACCATTTTACTCTATCCATTGTATCATTGTTTTATATGTCATACACACGAAAATTTAAATTATTCTTCAACTTTTCGTATGTCTGCTCCCAATGTTCTAAGGTCCAAGCAAATATCTTGGTATCCTCGTTCAATATACTCAATTCCACTAACTCTGCTAGTTCCGTTAGCCATTAAACCCGCAATTACTAATCCTGCGCCACCGCGCAAATCCAATGCTTTTACATCGGTTCCGTAGAGAGCATTTACTCCGTGAATTTGTGCCACTTTTCCATTTACATAGATTTCTGCACCCATCTTCACTAATTCCGATACGGTTTTGAAACGAGATTCAAATATATTTTCTACTACTAAACTACTGCCATTCGCAATACTAAGTACTGACATGATTTGAGACTGCATATCAGTTGGGAACCCTGGGTAACTTTCCGTCTCTATAATAGAGCTTGCTTGTAATTTCCCATTCGAACAAATGTTGATATAGTCGTTTCCTACACCAACACGACAACCTAACTTTCTGAGAACTTCTATCACTGAAGCATTTTCTTCACAACAATTTCCTCTTAATGTCACGCTGCCTCCTGTACCTGCTACTGCAGCAAGATATGTCCCCATAACGATTCGGTCAGATACCAGCGTATAATCTACATCCTTTAACTCCTTGACACCTTCAATCTTTATAGTTTTACTTCCGGCACCAGTAATCCTGGCGCCCATTTGATTAAGGAAGGAACATAATTCTGTAATCTCTGGCTCACACGCAGCATTGTTAACAATCGTAACTCCCTCTGCCTTGACTGCAGCAAGAATGATATTCTCTGTTGCGCCTACGCTCTGTTTGGCAAACTCAATATTCCCTCCTATTAGATGAACAGTACTACAAAAAATCAAATCTTCATTACGAATCACTTCTACGTTTAGTTCTTTTATCGCTTTCAAATGCAGATCAATAGGCCTTTCGCCAATTGCACAGCCTCCTGGATAGGAGATTGTAACACATTTGTTTCGGCCAATTAAGGCACCTAACAAAATAATAGAAGATCTCATAGAACTAACATACTTTTTGTCTACAGAATTATAATTTACATCTGTAGCATCTATCGTCAATCCTTCTTGTTCCCATGTTACAATACATCCAATGCTTTCAAGAAGCTTTATCATATGATACACATCTATGATTTTTGGACAATTTTTTATTCTTGTTATCCCTTTATGCAATATTGATGCTGCCAGAATAGGTAATACGGCATTCTTTGACCCCTGGATCGTTAATTCCCCAGAAAGATGCCTTCCACCAACAACTTCTATAAAAGCCACTTGGCACACCCCTGACACTTAAATATATAAATAGTATATGTCCGGGCTTAATATGTGTGCATTCTCGCTATCTTTCATACTTAATCTGGTTACTTACGCTTAATGCAATTCCCATTTCCGCTAATAAGATCGCTACTGAAGTACCACCATAACTGATAAATGGTAATGGAATACCCGTAGACGGAATACTGTTGGTTACTACTGCAATATTGATTACTACTTGAATTGCAATATGAGCTAATACACCAACACAAATTAATCCACCAAATAAATCTGGAGAACTGATTGCAATGATGAACAATCTCCAAATCACAAGTACGAATACCGCGATTAATAAGACTGCACCAAACAAACCTAGTTCCTCACAAATGATGGAAAAAATCATATCATTATGGGATTCTGGAATAAATCCAAGTTTTTGCATGCTTTTTCCTAATCCAACCCCAAAGATTCCGCCTGATGCAATCGCATATAACCCTTGTAGAATCTGATATCCCATTGGATGTGTTTCTACATTAAGCCATACACGGAATCTCGTTGCACGGAAGGATACGAATCCAATAAACGCTGCAACTCCGGCACACCCCAAAAGTGCTACCACGAAATAGTACTTCTTATTTCGTGTTGCCACAAAACAAATACACACTATAATTCCTACGATTACAATTCCTGTACTTAAGTTTTCTTTTACGATAAAGCCAATTAATGGTGACATCCATAAAACAATCTTTAAAAAGCCTGTGAACTTATTCAGATTTCTTGGTGCTAATTGAACCATATAGGCTACAAAAAGAATGGTTGCAACTTTAGATAACTCAGACGGTTGGAATGTACCTAAAGGTCCTAAATTGATCCACCTTTTGGCACCATTAATTTCCATACCAAATATTAATACAAACAACTGCAAAAACACACATAATATGTATAATGCAGTTACCGGTTTCATTTTAAGAATCGGTAGCTTTTTTAAGAAAATATGATAATCAATCTTCGATAACGCTATCATCGCAACAATTCCTAACGCAACAGAAATAAACTGTTTCTTTAGGAACATGATGGATGATCCATATTTTAACTGACTTGTGTAGGAACTTGTACTGTAAATCATAATCAGACCGAAGCCTGCTAAAAATAATGTCAGAAATAATAAGCTGTAATCGTAATAACTGTGAAATCTATTTCGTTTGCCCCTATCTCTATCATTTCTTGTCAAAAGTCTCACTCCCAGCTTATCTATTATAAGTTGGCCTTACGGCCAACTATTTGTTTAATTCAGAAACGTACTGTTTGAACATTTCTCCACGTTCCTCATAATTTTTAAACATGCCCCAGCTTGCACAAGCAGGAGATAATAACACGCATTCGCCATCATCAGCAATGGATGCTGCCGTGTCTACTGCTTCTTTTAACGTGTCAACAAATTGGATGTCTTCAAATCCATGTTCTTTCGCACATTCTGCAATTTTTTCTTTTGTTTGACCTAACAGGATTAATTTTTTAACTTTTCCATCAAAACTTTCAATCCATTCATCATATTTGGATTCTTTATCGTAACCACCACCGATTAATACGGTCTTGCGGTTCATTGCTTGAATCCCTTTGATCGCTGCATCTGGATTTGTTCCTTTAGAATCGTTGTAGTATTTTACACCATTTACTTCTGTCACATACTCAATTCTATGTTCAACAGCATGGAAGGAAGTTACTGCTTTATGGATTGTTTCATCATCCACGCCTACCGCTTTTGCCATTGCAACTGCAGCCATTACATTTTCATAGTTATGTTTTCCTAAGACTTGTAGCTCATGAACATTTACTACCACTTCTTCTTTTCCATCTGCCGCGAAACAAATATTGTCTCCATTTACATAGTAGCCATTCTCTAACTTACGAGCGCTGCTGAAGTATACCACCTTACACTTTAATGTTTCACCAAACTTGCGTAATACTTCGTCCTCATAATTAAGAACACAAGTATCTTCTTCTGTTTGGTTCATTGTCACGTTACATTTTGCTTCAATATACGCTTCCATTGTATGGTGACGGTTTAAGTGATCTGGTGTTAGGTTTAGGATAGCACTCACTTTTGGTTTGAATGTCTTTACCGTTTCAAGCTGGAAGCTGCTTACTTCTGCTACTGTGATGCTATCTTCTTCACTTTCTAATACTTTACTTGTATATGGAAGACCAATGTTACCAACTACTGCTGTCTTTTCATTGTAAGCTTTGATAATCTGTCCTGTTAAAGCTGTTGTCGTTGTTTTTCCATTTGTACCTGTGATTGCTACTACTGTACCTTTTTCAAAAAGGTAAGCGAGTTCAATTTCACCTAGAATTGGTGTTCCCATTGCTCTAAATTCATTGATAAATGGCAAATCAGTAGGAACCCCTGGACTTAATACAACCGCGTCAAACGCTGCCATTTGCTCTTTCGTTACTTCTCCGAGTACGACTTTTGCGTCGATTCCTTCCGGAATTTGTCTTTCGATTACTTCTTTGTTTAATTTGGTATTTCCGTCTAATAAAGTAATTGATGCGTTAATTGTACCTAATATTTGTGTAGCAGCGATACCACTGATACCTGAACCTACTACTAATATGTTTTTATTTTTCAGTTCCATATTATCCTCCCAGTGCCCTACTAATAGGCTATTTATTCACATTAGTTAAGTGCCAAGAAACCAATCAGGCACATGATTGCAGTTACGATTGAGAATACCGCAACAACTCTTACTTCACTCCAGCCACATAATTCGAAGTGGTGGTGCATTGGAGCCATTTTAAAGATTCTCTTTCCTTTTGTCAATTTAAAATAGGATACTTGAAGCATAACGCTTAAGATTTCCACTAAATAGATGATTCCTACGATTAGGATAAAAATTGGCATACGAAGCATGATTGCTGTCGCTGCTACAAAGCCACCTAATGCTAAGGATCCTGTATCTCCCATAAACACTCTTGCAGGGTATACGTTGTATACTAAGAAGCCTAATAAGCTACCTGCTACTGCACATGTGATTGGAGAAATTTCAGCTTTCATTACTACTGCTACAACAGTAAAGAAAGTTGCTACTAATAACGTTACGCCTGATGCAAGACCGTCAAGACCATCGGTAAAGTTTACACCATTTACTGTTCCTAACATAACAAAGAATACAAATGGAACAAATAAGTAAGATAAATCTAACATTTTTCCATTACCAAATGGAATGATCAATTGTGTTCCAACATCTGTGTAATTTAATAGGTAGAATGCAAAGACTCCAGTTACCACTAACTGTCCTAACATCTTTTGCCAAGCTCTTAAGCCTAAGTTTCGTTTCATTACTACTTTAATATAGTCGTCTAAAAATCCTACTAAACCAAATCCTACTGTAGTAAATAAAATTGGAATGATTTTTGGATAATCTTTAATAAAGAATAATGACGTAATAATTACGCTAATTACAATAATTAGACCACCCATTGTTGGAGTACCAGATTTCTTCTGATGGGATTGTGGTCCTTCTTCACGAATATACTGACCAAACTTCAAACGTTTTAAAAACGGAATAAAGATTGGACATAGACACACGCTAATCACAAAAGATACAATTACTGGAATCAAAAATTCAAAATTCACTTTTTTTCACCTCATATATTATCTTACGTTTCTTGGTCAAAGCAACTTATGCTGCTTTACTATTTATACAAACCCTCGAAACCAATCATTTTATTATAGACTATTCCAAGTAGAGAATCAAGTCGCTATTTTTGTCAACGACGTCTCCTTCTAATGGATACTGTTCCGTTACCACATTGCCTTCTGTTGAATAATAAATGGACTCAATACCAATTGCCTTTGCCATTTTTTCAACTTCTTCCTTTGTCTTTCCGACAAAGTTTGGAATCGTTACGGTCCCTATGTTATTCTCTTTTATTTCTTGTTCTGTATAGTCTTTTTCTATTCCTAGATATGGAAGGATGTTATCGAATAATTCCGATACTACTGGTGCTGCAATCGTACCACCATAATAGAGGCCTTGAGGCTCATCAATCATCGCGATTGCCAATACCTTTGGATTATTTGCAGGTGCAAATCCAACAAATGATGCAATATACTTTCCATTTCCACGTGGAAGCTTTTCACTTGTGGCTGTCTTTCCGCCAATACGGAATCCAGGAAGATATGCTCTTTTTCCTGTACCAGTCGCAACAACAGCTTCTAACAGCTCTTTCATCGTATCACTGGTCTTCTTAGAAATCGAATTTTCCTTCGTTGGATAGGTTAATGTTTCAAATACTTCTCCATCCTTTTTCTTGATGGATACCCCTACATGAGGCGTTACCCTTGTTCCCCCATTGATCACAGCGCTTACTGCTGTTAGGAGCTGTAGTGGTGTAATTTGAA
>CALZJY010000060.1 GCA_945787925.1 uncultured Anaerosporobacter sp.
GTCGATACACGATTCTAACGGTGCATGGACAAATACACGAATTACATTTGGCTGATTCCTTAATACGAAGTCTGCACATCGTCCTACGATCACACAGGACTCTTGTGCTGCCAATCCTTTGATAATCTTGGCCTGGTAGTTGAACAAGTTGTCATTGCTAATAAAATCGTCACTGTCTGGAGGAATCAATTCTCCGCGGTAGATATTCCTTGCAATCTTATAGAGCAAGGTGTTTCTCACGCTCTCGTCTGCCTTTGCAAACAGTTCCTCATTGATTCCGCTTTCATCGGATGCTAATCGTAATAATTCTCGGTCATAAAAACTAATTCCTAACTGGTCAGCAAGCATCTTTCCAATCGTCCTGCCGCCACTACCATATCCTCTTGCAATGGTAATCACATAGTTTTTCATAACCTACGCCTCCTATTCTCCTAAATATGCTTTCTTTACAGACTCGTCATTCATAAGGTCTGTGGCATCTCCGGATAACACGATTTTTCCTGTTTCTAATACATAGGCACGGTCAGCAATCTCCAATGCCTTTTTCGCATTCTGTTCTACTAGTAATACCGTCGTTCCCTGTGCGCTGATTTCCTTGATGATATCAAAGATTTCGGATACGAAGATTGGACTAAGCCCCATGGATGGTTCATCCATCACGATGATGTCTGGCTTGCTCATTAATGCACGGCCCATGGCGAGCATCTGTTGTTCCCCACCACTTAATGTACCGCCAATCTGGTTCTTCCTCTCTTTTAATCTTGGAAAACGCTCATATACCATGTCTAATGTCTTTGCGATGTCCTTATCCTTTCTAGTAAATGCTCCAAGCTTTAAGTTCTCATATACCGTCAGCTCTTGGAAGATCCGTCTTCCTTCTGGAACATGTGCCATTCCAAGCCCTACGATCTTGTGGGCCGGCGTCTTCACTAAGTCATGGCCTTTAAACTCGATTCTGCCGCTCTTTGGCTGAAGCAGGCCAGTAATCGTATGAAGCGTCGTCGTCTTTCCTGCACCATTGGCACCGATTAGGGCAATGACTTCCCCTTCGTTTACTTCGAAGGAAATATCTTTGATGGCATGGATCATGCCATAATATACATTTAAGTCCTCTACTTTTAGTAAGCTCATCTGATTTCCTCCTATTCTCCAAGATATGCCGTAATTACTTTCGGATCATTTAATACATCCTCCGGTTTTCCTTGGGTAAGTACTGTACCGAAGTTTAATACCGTAAGTTCTTCGCAGATTCCCGATACTAACTTCATATCATGCTCGATTAAAAGAACGGTTACATGGAATTTTTCTCGTACTAGGCGGATTGTATCCATAAGTTCCTTTGTTTCATTCGGATTCATGCCTGCTGCAGGCTCATCTAATAATAATAGTTTTGGATTGGTTGCTAACGCACGGGCAATCTCTAACTTTCTTTGCTGTCCATACGGAAGGTTGCTTGCTAATAGCTCGGCATCTTCTGCAAGGCCGAACACCTCTAAGATTTCCATCGCGCGTTCCGTCATCTGCGCTTCCTTCTTAATTGCTGGATATTGGAAGATTCCTGCGAATAACGAATATTTATATTGGCTATGTAGGCCAACCTTTACATTTTCAAGAACCGTCATCTTTCCAAATAAGCGGATGTTTTGAAACGTACGGGCAATTCCTTCATGGCTGATTTTATGAATGGACTTTCCAACGATGTTCTTTCCATCTAACAGGATGGAGCCATCGGTTGGCTTATACACCCCTGTTAATAAGTTAAAGATCGTCGTCTTTCCTGCACCATTTGGTCCAATGAGTCCGTATAGCTGTCCTTCTTCAATACGGATATTGAAATCATCTACGGCTCGTAATCCTCCAAAGGAGATTCCTAAGTTTTTTACTTCTAACAATGCCATAACCTATGCCTCCCCTTTCTTCTTAGTAAATAATTTTTTCAGGCCGCTTTCCTCCACGAGGCGTTTGCGTAACTTGGAGTTGTTAAATAACATTACAACGATTAGGATGACTGCATACATCAACATACGGTAATCGCTTAATCCGCGAAGGGCTTCTGGAAGCACGGTAAGCACGACCGCAGCAATGATGGAGCCTTTGATGCTTCCCATTCCACCAAGCACTACGAATACCAAGATATTGATGGACATGTTGAAATCAAATTTGGATGGCTTGATTACCCCTACGTTATGGGCAAAGATAAATCCTGCGATTCCTGCAAAAAATGCGCCTACTACGAAGGCAAAGATCTTATAGTTACGGATGCAGATTCCGGTTGCTTCTGCTGCAATATAATTGTCACGAACCGCCGTAATCGCACGGCCATATCTAGAGTTTATAATATTGCTCATAATCAATACGGAAAGCACCACTAACGTAAGTACTAAGAGATAATGGTCGCTCGTCGTATACTCTTCAATGTTGTTTAATCCTGCCGCGCCACCAGTAATGCTCTTTACATAGTTTAGAATAGAGGCAATGATCTGGCCGAATGCCAAGGTTACGATTGCTAGGTAATCCCCGTGTAAACGCAATACCGGGATTCCGATAATCAACCCAAAGATTGCGGCCATGATTCCTGCTCCGGCTAATCCAAGAAAGATTTCCACTGGCGCTGGAAGGTTCAGATGCAAGGTAATCAGTGCTCCCGTATACGCACCGATTGCCATAAATCCTGCATGCCCCAAGGACAACTCTCCTAAGAAGCCAGTTACTAAATTCAGAGATACTGCTGCAATAATATTTACTGCTACCGAGATAAGCACGCTGCTATATTGATAGCCTAGCACCCCTGAGCTTACTAAGGCAATCACGCCTACATAAGCTAAGGCGATGATTACGGCTTTCTGTATCGTCGATTTTCTTACTTCTTTTGTCTTGGCTTTTACGAATTCATTTGCCATTGTACTTCACCTACACTTTCTCAATTCTCTTGCGGCCTAAAATACCGGTTGGCTTAAAGATCAATACAATAATAAGCAGGCCGAATACAAAGGCATCTACTAATTCACCACTAATATAGGCTTTCGTAAAACTTTCCACAAGTCCAAGGGCAATTCCACCGATCATTGCACCTGGCACACTGCCGATACCACCGATTACGGCGGCTACGAATGCCTTGATTCCTGGAATCGCACCAAGCGTTGGATATGCCTTGTCATACATGCTGACCCAAAGGATGCCTGCAACACCTGCAAGGGCAGAACCTATCGCAAATGTCATAGAGATCATAAGGTCAGAATTGATTCCCATAAGGCTTGCTGCTCCCTTGTCTTCGGATACCGCACGAAGGGCAGAACCAAGCTTCGTCTTATTGATAAATACCGTAAGTAAAATCATGATGATGATCGTTACAATCAATGTCACAATCATGTTTCCCGAAACTGTGATATCTCCAATCTTAAAATCTTTTACATGGATAAATCTTGGCACGCTCTTTCCTTTGGAAGAAAAGATGACTAGAAATAAGTTCTGCAAAAAATAAGACATGCCGATTGCAGTAATGAGTACTGCAAGACTTGGTGCATTACGTAATGGCTTATATGCTACCTTTTCAATTACTACACCTAAAATCCCACATCCTGCAATCGCAAGCACGATGGCAAGCCAAGTGGGAACTCCTGATGCATTGAGTCCAATCAATAATATGTACGCTCCTACCATGATGATATCTCCATGGGCGAAGTTGATCATTTTTGCAATACCATATACCATCGTATATCCTAATGCGATTAACGCATAGATACTACCTGGTATCAAGCCATTTAGAAACTGCTCAACAAAACTACTCATACACAAACACCTCTTATGCTTTTTCTCGTATATTCCTTAAAACAGAATAGGCGGACGTAAGACATCCTATTCCTAATCCTACGTCCGCCTCCTCTAGTTACTCTTGCTGCCTCTTTATTCTGCTACGATTGCTGTATATTCACCATTTTTAATTTGAATTAATTTTGTGGATTTTGTTGCATCGCCATCTTTGGAGAATGTCATCGTACCAGTGATACCTTCCACTTTGATCTGAGTCATTGCTTCTTCTAATTTTGCAATGTCCTTGCTTCCTGCTTTTTCAAATGCTGCTTTGATTGTATATACTGTATCATAACCATCTGCTGCGAATTGGTCTGGAGTCGCATTCTTATTTGCTGCTTGATATGCCTTTACAAAGGATTGTACCTTGGCATCGTCTTGCGTATAAAGGAATGGGCTTAAGAAGGTAGCTCCTTCTAATACTTCTTTGTTGCTTACTTGGTCTAAGATGCCATCCCATCCATCAGAACCGAAGAATGGAATCTTGATTCCTTTTTCTGCTGCTTGTTTTACGATATAAGATACTTCTGTATAGTAAGCTGGAACGAAGATTGCATCTGCTGCTGCATCTTTTACTTTGGATAATTGTGTATTGTAATCCACATCACCTTCCGTAAATGCTTCTTCTGTTACAATGCTTCCGCCTAATTCTTTTACTTTTGCTACGAACGCATCTTTGATTCCTTGGCTATAGTTAGAGGAGTTCGCATATAATACGGCCACTTTCTTAAGGCCTAATTTATTTACTATGTACTCTGCCATTGCAGTTCCTTGTTGTGGATCGGTAAAACATACTCTAAAACAGTTATCGAATTGAGCACATTCTTTTTGAGATCCAGATGGTGTAATCTGTAAGATCTTTGCTTTTTCAGATAAGGATGTAACTGCGATACATGGAGCACTTGTTACACATCCTACTAACGCATCCATACCATTATCCATTAATTTGTTAAACGCATTTTTTGCTGTTTCTGCATCATTGGCATCGTCTTGGAAGTCAAGTTTTAACTGCATTGTCTTATCTCCCACTTTTACGCCACCAGCTTTGTTGATTTCATCGACTGCAACTTGGCAGCCATTCTTAACGCTTGTACCATAACTTGCTGCTGGACCAGACACAGGACCGATACCACCAATCGTAAGTGTTGTATCATCTCCTTTGGATGATGTTCCGCATCCTGCCAAAGATGAAATCGTCATTGCTGCAACTACTGCTGCACTAAGAAATTTTTTCATTTTTGTCATACTTCTTCTCCTCCTTTATGATGTATCCACTCGCTCTAAACTAGTCCTATAACTAATATGTACTCATCTGTATAAAATAAAATGTACAGAATTTTGTTTGCTTCATGATAACATAACATTCTTTATTTTATCAAGATTTGGGCTCTTATTACTTCTTTTCTATAGTAAAGCACGAAAGTGCTTTAATAAAAAAAAGAAGATACGAATATTCCTACTCCGTTTTCTTATCTTTTCTTAAGATTCTATAGTTCTGCTTCTTCCTATTTCGAACAACTTCCCTATTTTTTTACATATGCTTCGAACTCTGGAACACATACTTTGCCGCGCTGAGGGAGATTGCAACACAATTTCCTATGCAAAAAGCCTGATAACTTACAACGTTATCAAGCTTTTCTATCACAGATCATAGGGCATCCAATGGGTTCAGTTTCCCACGAACTGAAACATCCTCTTCTCACCCTCTCATGCTCTTATAATTCAAGAGTATTACGATATCTCTCCATAATTTCTGCAAACTTATCTGCTGTTGTTGGTGGTGTATATGTGATGGCATTGGCTCCTGCTTCAATGGTCTTCAATATACTTTCATCTGTCGGACCACCAGTTGCGATAATTGGAACATCCGGATACTTTTCACGAATATGACGTACAATTTCCGCTGTCTTGGCTCCGCCAGACACATTAATGATGGATGCACCTGCTTTTAGGCGTCCTTCGATATCTGCATTTTCAGATACTACGGTAATTACGATTGGAATCTCCACCTTCTGATGAAGGTATTCAATCGTCTCATTTGGCGTAGGCGCGTTTACAACAACACCCATCGCACCTTGGAACTCTGCATCTTCCGCTAAGTTACAAGCACGTTTTCCTCCGGTCACTCCTCCGCCAACACCGCAAAATACGGGTACATCAGAACAATTAATGATGGAGTGTGTAATAATAGGCTGTGGTGTAAATGGATACACCGCAATTACTGCATTGGCATTACAATTACGTATGATAGCTACGTCTGTAGTAAATACCAAAGACTTTATTAGTTTTCCAAAAATGCGGATCCCACTTACTTGATCGATTACTTCTGGAACACGAATCATATGTCTCCTAAGATTGCCTTCAATCTCTGGTATAAACTTTTCTCCCATTGTTTTACTCACTTTCTGCTTCTTCTAATAAGTACGTTCATCACTTATTCAGTGTTCATTATATCCAAATTTCGTTATTAAAACAAGCTGAATGTTATTTATACTTTTTTTCTTTCACTTTCAAATGCATTAAATGCATTGAGTATTCCATATCCCCACTCTCGGTTCGGATACTCTATCGATCCCCTTACGGCACCACGGATATAGAGCGATTTGATTTCGATCGTATTCATCGTCTGCAACTTCTTCTCTACGATGCCCCACTGCAAAAACAAAGCTGCTACTCCTGCAGCATGGGCGGCTGCAATACTCGAGCCAGACTTCTCTCCAAATGCCGTCTTCGATACCGGTCCGTACACATTGACTCCAGGCGCAGTAATCTCAGGCTTCACTTGGCCACTCAGCGTATAACCTCTGCTCGATGAAATATAGATGCTATTTCCCTTATGGTCATAGGTAGCGGTAGAAATGGGTCTAACCGTTGTTCCTGTCTCTACTAATGTAATATAAGGATCTGGTCTTAAGAAATATGTCGCATCATCCACAAAGACAGAAATTGGAATCCACATATCATAATTTGCTCCAATCGTACTGTCATTATACACGCGGATCCTCCAGATTCCTGGCACCAAATCACGAAATTGTATGAGTACCATCTCATTTCCCGTAACCAGATTGGTCGTAGAGTAGGTGACTCGGATCACCGTAGGCTCTAGAGTGAAGCTTAGGCTGGCATTTAATCCTTGCTTTGCCGGAATCCGTTCCTGAATCTCTCCACTCGGAGAAATCAGCGCAATGGAAAACAACGTCGGTGTCTTGGACCAAATTTCAAGTACTAGGTTTTTCTGCTTCTCCGAAACCTTTAGCTCTACGTCCTCATTGGCACCAGATTCTAAACTTCCGCTATAATGATGACCTGCATTTCCCTCATTGCCGGCAGCAGTACAAATACAAAGACCTGGCTGTATGCTAATGAAATCTAAATACGAAGAAAAATAGGAAGCCCCCTCATGTGCTCCAGAATTCGTTCCTAATCCTATACAAATCGAGATTGGGTGATTCAGCTCTATTGCTTTCATACGTAAATATTGAACTCCTAGCATGATGTCATTTTCTTGGAAGGCTACTGCATCCTCCTCAATGCCAAAGAAATCCCTTAGATACTTCTTTGCTGGTTTTAACTTTACCACTACGAATTCTGCTTGCGGAGCCACTCCTGAAAACTCATTCTTATCATCGATATTTCCTCCTGCAATGGCTGCAACAAATGTCCCATGTCCATTTTCATCCTCTGTTGGAACGACCGACTTTGGATTATCCGCCTTGAGCGCCCGGTCAATGTCCTCCTTGTTATACTCCGTTCCATAATAAACACCATCTGGCGTTGGCCCTGTCTGGATCGTCTGGTCCCAGACAGCTGCAATTCTGGAGGTACCATCGGCATTGATAAACAAAGGATTTGTATAGTCTATTCCCGTATCAATGATTCCAATCAGGGTACGGCTTCCATATAGATCAAGGTAAGGAAGCCTTCGCAACTTATATACTCCCATATCTTCTAGATTGGAAGTATCCATTAATCCATATAGCTTTGGTATGTTTTGATAAAAGTCTGCAATCAGACTAGGCGTAATTACATTGGACATAGAGCCAGTCACATTCTGATACACGATAGAAAACTGTCCCATAATATCTTGAGAACAAACGATATCATATTGCGGTCTTATCGGTCTGAACCGCTCGATATCCAGTGTAAATCCTAGGATGTAATCTGCTACTTGCTCTGAGTAAATCGCCTCTCTGCATTTATTTGGATCTATTGGGCCTGCCATAGTCGTTTTTGACCCTCCTGCTTAGTTACCCTATTATATGCAGTAGCCTTGTCTACGATGATTCTACTAACAGTCTTTTGCCTGTAATAGTGAATATCCAAGCTCTTCTAACTGTTTCTTATCCGTATCTATGGTAATTCCCTGTGTCGTCAGCATGCCTCCTGAGATGGCGGCATTGGCGCCGGATTCAAAGCAGCCTTTTCCCTTATCGTCTAATAGGCCTCTTCCACCTGCAAGACGTATATTGGCCGTTGGCAATAAGAAACGGTAAATTGCAATGATTCTCTGCATCTCTTCTCTTGTCAGCTTTTTATTATGTTCATATGGTGTTCCTGGAATTGGATTTAATAGATTCACCGGGACGGAAGTAACTCCAAGGTTCCGCTCCATGATTGCCATATCGATTCTATCTTCCATCGTCTCTCCTAATCCCATGATTCCACCGCTACATACTTCAAGTCCTACAGAAAGGGCATTTTGAATGGCATTAATCTTCTCATCGTAGCTATGTGTCGTGCAGACTTGTGGGAAATAGTTTCTAGAACTCTCTAAATTATTATGTACTCTTGTCACTCCTGCTTCTTTTAGCATGGCAAACTCTTCTTTGGTCAATAATCCACCAGAAACACAAATGCTTATATCTACCTCTTTCTTGATTTCTTCAATCGTCTTGCAAAGTGCCTTTACTTCTTCTGTGCTTAACTTACGGCCAGAAGTTACGACTGCATAACGTGGTACCCCTTTACTAGCATTATAAATGGCTTCCTTCTTGATTTGTTCCGTAGAAAGCAGCGGATAGGTTGCAACGTCTGTCTTGTAGTGGGCAGACTGGGCACAATACTTACAGTCCTCGGAACACTTTCCACTCTTTCCGTTGATAATCGTACACAGATCGAATGTATTTCCACAACAAGCCTTACGAATCTCATCCGCTGCCTTGCATAGCTCGTCTAACGGCTCATTCACTAATTGTAGTGCCTCCTCTTTCGTAATCTCTCCTCCTTGGATCGCTTTTTCTTTTAATTCGCTTATT
>CALZJY010000061.1 GCA_945787925.1 uncultured Anaerosporobacter sp.
ATCATTATTACGTTTTTAGGTGTATTAGAGCTTATGAAGGTCGGGAAATTAAAAATCGAACAAGAGCAAATCTTTGATGACATTTTCATTACCTATGTAGGCAACCCCAAAAATAGAGTCGTTGAGATTGAAGAAAATGATATCGTGTATGAATAGGAGAATGTGATTGTGGAATTAGCAAAAGTAAAGGCGACTATTGAAGCGGTCTTATTTACACTTGGAGAAGCTGTCGAGCTAGATCGTATTGCAAAGACAATCGGGCACGATGAAGAAACAACAAAGCGAGTGCTTCAGTCTCTTATGGAGGACTACGCAGCAGAGGAAAGAGGAATCCAGATTATTGAAATCGATGGTTCCTACCAGATGTGTACGAAGGAGACGATGTATGATGCGTTAATCCGTATCACACATATTCCGAAAAAGCATGTCCTTACTGACGTGCAGTTAGAGACCTTATCGATCATTGCATATAAGCAGCCAATTACGAGGGTAGAAATCGAAGCTATCCGTGGTGTAAAATGTGACCATGCAATTAACAAGTTGATCGAATATAACTTAGTATGTGAAGCAGGACGTTTAGATGTTCCAGGAAAGCCGATTTTATTTGGTACGACAGATGAATTCTTACGCAGTTTCGGTATTACTTCTCTAGAAGATCTTCCGGTATTAGATTCGGATAAGTTAGAAGATTTTAAGTCAGAAGCAGAAGAAGAAGTACAATTACAATTAAGTTTATAAGTAGAGCGAATCCGTTCTATATAAGGAGCAGGATAAAAGAGAATTTCTTTTATCCTGCTTTTTCTCGTTACATGGCTAGAGCCCTCCCCTTGGATTTTCCCAGGTTCGATTTCATAGAAGATGTCGTGATAAAAAGTAGGTAGATGGATATACTATGAAAGATAATGACAGTGTAGGAAAAAAGGTGAAAAAACATGCAAAAATTATATGACGATCAAGAAAAAGTAGCAGTGCCGATTGCGAAAAAGCTTGATCAAAATGTAAAGACAGTAGAGGCGCTCTTTAAAGATGCTGCCGACTGTGTAAAACGAAAATTTACAATTGGGGGAGAGAATAAGGTTGATATCTACTTTTTATATTTGGATAACATGGTAAACAAAGAATTAGTAGAAATGGACACATTACGTTATTTGATTTATAAGATGGATGATCTTCCTAGAGAAAAGCAGTTTGAGTACATTTTAGATAAGGGAATCCGTTCTGCGGATGTCAGTATACTTACCACTATGGAAGACGTAGTCGATAACGTGCTGTCGGGGGATACGGTAATCTTTGTAGATGGCTATAATCAGGTAATAAGTGTTTCTATTCGAGGGTTTGCAAATCGTGGCGTACCTACAACTTCAAAAGAGGTTACGGTAAGAGGGTCCCAAGAGGCATTTAGTGAAGCATTGTTCGTAAACCGTGTATTGCTTCGTAAGAGGATTAAAGATACACGATTTAAGATTGTACAAAAGAAGGTCGGCGTTCGTACAAAGACAGATGTGGCTATTTGTTATATTGAGGATATTGTAAAACCAGGAGTGTTAGAAGACCTATATGAGCGCCTAGATAGCTTTGTTATCGATGGAATCTTTGATAGCGGAATGTTAGAACAATTGACTGAACGAAATCATTACTCCCCATTTCCAGAGTTTCAATCAACGGAACGTCCAGATAAGGCAGCAAGCGCATTGACAGAAGGACGTGTCTGTGTCATTGTAGATAACTCGCCTATGGTATTGTTGCTTCCAACTACATTAAATGCGTTTTATCAAGCATCCGATGATTATTATAGTCGATGGGAAATTGCAACCTTCGCAAGAATTTTAAGATATCTTGCATCGTTTTTAGCCGTAGCGCTTCCGGGATTGTATATCACCATCGTAAACTATCAGGCAGAATTAGTGTCTTCTAGTCTGGCACTTTCCTTTGCGGCCGCTCGGGAAGGGGTGCCGTTCTCCATCCTGTTAGAAGTCATTGTTATGGAAATCGCCTTTGAATTATTGCTTGAAGCAGGAATTCGTCTTCCTGGACCAATGGGCAATACGATTGGTATTGTTGGTGGTTTGATTATTGGAGATGCAGCAGTTAACGCACATCTTGCTAGTCCGATGGTTGTAATCATCGTTGCGTTAACTGCAATTACTGCATTTACAATTCCAAATGAAGCATTTTCTGCAGCCTTTCGTTTGATTCGATATATGATTATTTTCTTGTCTGCATGGTGGGGACTGTATGGATTTATATTAGGTGTGGCAATATTATTTATTCATTTATCTAGCCTAACTAGCTTTGGAATGCCATATTTAATGCCATTTGTAGGTTCGACCCTAAATGATAGCAATGATTATCAGGATGCCATCATCAAGATGCCACTAGATAAGCAGACAGTACGACCGGCCTTTGCAAAACAAGGTGCAAGACGTCGATTGATTAAGAAACAGAAAAATAAATAGACAAGGATGTAGGTTATGTATTCAGAGAATAGAAAAATCACATTACGACAGCTGAAGCGGCTGATTGTATTTGACTTATTCGGAATCATATGTCTTGTGGTTCCGTATGTCGTCACGTCAAATACGGGATATGATGGATTACCCGCATTATGTTTCGGATTCCTACTGGTTCTCGTATATTTGCTGATTTTAGTTTTTTTTATGAAATATATTAGGGGAAGTTATCTTGACTTTATGAAAGAAACATTAGGAACGATTGGTTCCTTTATCGTTTGTGCGTTATATTTATTCAAGTTCTTTGCTTCGATTGTAATGGTAACGAGATTATTTACGGAGGTAATTTCACAAACCTTGCTAGAGCGCTATGGTGCAATCTCCATTATCGCGCCGATGATCATAGTCTCCGCATATCTTGGAATCAAAGGATGTGAAGTTCGTGCACGTTTTTCCCAGGCATTATACTTTGTTGTGACTGTCCCAATCTTTTTGTTACTCCTATTAGGATTAAAAGACGTAGATATTGCTAACCTGATGCCTATCTTTACAGCAAATATAAATCAGACGGCATTAGGTGCCTATGGATACTTTTTGATCTTTAATGTATTAGAACTCTTATTATTCATCAAACACTATGTGGCAGATGATAAAAAACATCGTTCCATTCATACATCCATCTTGGTGTATTGTATGCAGGGCTTAGGGATCATCTTTGTATTTTCATTTATATTTATGATTCTTACGACTGGATTGATTGGAGCGAATGCTGCATCTGCGAAAATCTGGTCAAGCGTATTTATTATGCAATTAATCAAGGTGCCATGGACGTTGTTAAATCGTCAGGATTCCCTAATCCTTGGGCTTTGGATGCTTACTATCTTTAGCATCCTTGGAGCATTTTTGTACTATATGTGCAATATGATGAAAGGGATGTTTGGAGTACGCAACAAACGCTATATGATGCCATTGATTGCAGTGATTGTAATCATCGCCAGTGCAGTTCCAATGGACTTGGAAGTATATTATGAGTATTATGCACGCTATATTACGTATATTGGGCTGCCACAGTCCATTATCTTACCGCTTCTCGTTATACTCATTGATCGTATTCGTGGCGCAGTCGGAAAAAAAACTCATAACGCACAGTCATCCAATGGTTTGAAAAAGCGGGCAAAGTCACTCTCTATGCTAGTAGTAGGATTCATTATGATTGGCATGTTGTCTTCTTGTGGAGACCGTATTGAAATCGAAGATCGAGAATTTGTACAAGCATTGGCAGTGGACTACACCAATAATGAACTGACGGCATATTATATCCTTCCGGATGTGGCAGCGATTTCAGACCAACCATCGACGGATCCGGAAAAATTACTTCGTACGTTCCATGGCGCAAATTTCTTTGACATAGAAGAACAATATAAGCTTTGTTCCTCAAAGAAATTAGATTACAGCCACTTGAAAGTATTGATCGTGGGAGAGAAACTGCTTCAGAATGAAATCATGATGCAGGATGTGGTAACCTATCTGCAAAATAATTACGAGATTTCTAAGAATACGTATATCTTTCTCGTAAAAGATAATATCAAAGATATTGTAGACTACAATAAGAATGTGTCAAATGGAATCGGTGATTATTTAGACCGTATGTATCGTAATAATTTGGTACAGTCTGAGAAAGAAGAAATCACCTTAGGAAGTTTGATTAATGCTAAGAATAATAGTGATTTTGCCATTCAGTTACCGCTTTTAACAATTCGAAATAACGACCTTTCCATCAATGGGATTGGCATTGTAAGAAACGACCGCCTTGTAAATGAAATCGAAGGACAGAATGTTGTCTATACCGATTTATTAAGTGGATACGGGGAAAACAGCCGTATATTTGTTCCAGAAGAAGAGAATAAAGATCCCAAATACGTGGTACGTCTTACTGAGATAAAAACCATGAACACGATTACGGTTCAAAATGGAAAACCGTTATATTCGTATTATCTTCAAGCAACGGGAGTAGTGGAAAAAGGACTTAGTGCCAATTCCACTGTGACTTCGGAGGAGAAAGAAAAACAGACGAAGGAAATAAAGAAACTCGTAGATGAGAAATTGAGAAAAGAATTAACGAATCAATTCGATATGATTGAGAAGAAAGACCAAATCGATTATCTGAATATTTATCGTATGTGTCGATATAAAAATCCAAAACTGTTTAAGTTCTATGAAGATAATCAAAAGGGATTCTTGCAAGATTTGCAGTATTCCATTTCTGTAGACGTAAAGTTTTACTAACTAAATAAGGACAAGAATATGGATTACCAGCGAAAGTACCTCATAGTATTCTCGCTGGTAATTTGTTATAATGAGAAAATGAGGTGATGAAATGAGTAGAATTTTAGTAGTTGAGGATGAAACATCCATTCAAAAGCTTTTATTTACTTGCCTGACAGAGGTGGGTTATGATGTCTGCGTTGCAGGAGATGGGAGAGAGGCTTTGCGACAATTTGAGCAAGATGCCTTCGATCTTGTGTTGTTAGACATCATGCTTCCACATCTAAATGGATATGAGGTATGCAAACGAATTCGAGAGCAATCGGATGTTCCGGTCATCATGTTGACGGCATTGGACGATGAGAACAATATGATGAAAGGCTTTGATCTAAAAATAGATGATTATATTACGAAACCATTTTCAATGTCTGTCGTAGTAAAGCGGGTACAGGCGGTCCTTCGTAGAAGTAAGGGGAATGAATCAGCGAATATGTTGACATATAAGAATCTTGCGATTGATACCGTAGGACATGTAATTTACTTAGACCACAAACCAGTGACGCTTACGACGAAAGAATTTGATATTGTACATTTGCTAGTGAAGAACAAAGGACGGGTGTTCACAAGGGATAACTTATTAGATGCGATCTGGGGAGTTGGTTATTATGGAGATGAACGATTGATCAACACCCATATTAGAAATATTCGAAGAAAGCTAGGCGATGACATTATCGTGACAGTGCGAGGGGTGGGATACCGCGTTGATAAAGAGAATTAAACAGAACTTAAATATAAAGGTATTCCTAGGAATCTTCTTATTGCTCGCCTGCTCTTGTGCGATTATCTACTCCGTGGTATTAGTTTCTTTGCCAGATAGCTTTAAGACGACGAAGGAAGAAGAAATCCATCGAGATATGGATATCATCACGCAAAAGATCAATGGAGTATCCTATCAGAGGGCAAAACAAATCTTATATAGTTATGCGAATAATAATGACTATGAGATTGCATTGTTGGATGGTTATGGCCAAGTTTTATTCTATAGCTATACGGAGAATGAGACGCGGAGCGCAACACTAGATCCTGACAGCCTGCTTGTAAGCATCGTAAACGAAGGCAGTGCGGTTGTTTATACAAATGTCTATATTAATGATGAGGTCAATCCTTGCGTATTATACGTATATGGATATGGAGAGACAATCAACAGCATCTCCCATATCCTGTTTTCCTATTTGCCGCTGATTATAGCCATCATCGTATGTTTGGCAGCAGTAGGAGCCTTCGTATCAGCTAGGTTGATTACGACCCCGATTCGCAAATTATCCATACAGTCAGAGCGTATGGCGGTAATGGAAGACGAGGTTCATTGTGATTTGAACCGAAATGATGAACTTGGAGTTCTTAGTTCTAACTTAGATTCCATGTACAAGAGGCTGATGGAGACTATGTATGAGTTAGAAGCAAGAAGCGAGGAATTGCAAATAGAGATAGAAAAACAGAAACAAGCAGAGCAACAAAGAAAAGACTTCTTTGCAGCAGTTTCTCATGAGTTGAAGACGCCGATTACCATCCTAAAAGGTGAGCTAGAAGGTATGATTCATCAATACGGGGAATATAAGGATCGCGATAAGTATCTGCTCCATACGATGGAAATTACCAATGAGATTGAAAAGATGGTGAAGGAGATTCTGTTAATCAGCAAGATGAATTCCGATACGGTACAGAGAGAACTTCATAGGACAAATCTGACGGACCTGCTATATGATACGTATGAACAGTATATTCCCCTTGCCAACCAGAAGCAGATCGACATTATTTGCGATGCAGAAGACGATGTATATGCCAATATCGATGTACCGACGTTCCGAAAGGTAATCTCAAACCTAATCGTAAATGCGGTAAATTATTCTCCAGAACATGCACAGGTCATTATTACGCTAGAGGAAAAGACATTGAAAGTAGAGAATACGGGTGTCTTTATTGACGAAGAGAACTTAAAGAAACTATTTGAACCATTTTATCGTGTGGAGCAATCCAGAAACCGTGCAACAGGCGGGACAGGCCTTGGGCTTTATATTGTAAAGTCCATCCTGGAATTACACCATATGGGGTATGAGATGTGTAACACAAACGAGGGAGTTTTATTTACTGTATTCCTTGTATAAAGAAAAGAATATTTCTCTCGTTTTCTAATAAAATGAAAGTAAGAATAGCGAGAGTGTGTAGGAGCATATAGTGGAGAGTAAGTTTAATCGAGGATTGTCGTTTATCTTAGCCGTATGTGCAATTTTATTATTCGGATATTATGAATATAATGATTTAAATGCAAGGATTATAAAATGGCAGGTAAATGCATCCGATAATCGTAATTTATTCTATCCAGAAGAACATGTTGAGAATCACAAGGTAGAGAAGGCGGAGGATAAGGCGGATTTTACATTATGTGCAAAGTCAGCACTACTATTAGATGCAACAAGCAACCATGTGCTATATGAGAAAAAAGGGTATGATGAACTACCAATGGCAAGCACGACAAAGATTATGACGTGTATTGTTGCCTTAGAAAAAGGAAAACTAGATGACGTTGTAACGTTTTCAAAACATGCAGCATCTATGCCAGACGTACAATTAAATGCAAAGACGGGTGCACAGTTTACCCTTCGGGATTTGTTATATAGCCTTATGTTAGAATCTCATAATGATACTGCAGTAGCGATTGCAGAGCATGTGGGTGGGAGCGTAGAAGGGTTTGCCAAACTAATGAATCAAAAGGCAAAAGAGCTAGGACTTTCCCATACACATTTTGTAACGCCAAATGGACTAGATGCAGAGGGGCATTATACGACAGCATATGATCTTGCAAGGCTTGCAAGCTATGCAATACAGAATAAGAAGTTTGTTGAAATTACCAATACGACCAATTGGACATTGACGGAAGTTGGTTCCAAATCTACATTAGGCGTAGTGAATAAGAATCGATTCCTATCGCTGATGCAAGGAGCCATCGGTGTAAAGACCGGATTCACAAACAATGCAGGTTATTGTTTTGTTGGGGCATTAAAACGGGATGGAAAGACATTGGTCAGTGTAGTTTTAGGTTGTGGGTGGCCTCCTCATAAGACGTATAAATGGAGAGATACGGAATTGTTAATGAAATATGGACTCAATCATTTCAGTTATGTAAAAATTAATGAGAACCTCCATGAGCTGTACGATATCCCAGTGGAAAAAGGAAAGACGAAATTCTGCCCAATCACGATGGAGAAGAAAGATGAGACGCTATTATTAAAGAATAGCGATCAGATCGGAATCATATATAATATTCCAAAAACAATCAAGGCGCCAGTACAATCTGGGCAACAGGTAGGAAGCGTCAAGTATTATATCAATGGAGAGCTTTATAAAGAAGTGCCAGTAACGACAACAAAATCAATCGCTGCAGTAGATTATCGCTATCTGTTAGAGCATATTATACAATTATTCTTTAGCTTTACTTAAACGATTATTAAAAATAGATAAAAATAGAGGCATTCTGTTCTTATTAGAACGAATGCCTCTATTTTGTGCTTAATGTAACTGAGTTTCTTATTTTTGGAAAAAATTCGATGAAAAGACCTGATAAATATTTACAAAATTGTAAAAAAAAGGTAAACTATGGTTGGTGTAGATAGGTTTTGCTTTTTAAATAAATAGATAGATGGAGGGCTAAATATGAGCAGTACAGACACAAGTTTGGCAAGAGATAGAATTCTCTCTTTGCTAGATACGAATAGTTTTGTTGAAGTTGGTGCTATGGTTACGAACAGAAGCACAGATTTCAATTTACTAGGACAAGAAGTACCTGCGGATGGTGTCATCACGGGGTATGGCTTGATTGAAAATAAGCCAGTGTATGTATATAGCCAAGATGCTGCTTCCTTACATGGAACGATTGGTGAAATGCATGCGAAAAAAATTGCCAATATGTATGAGTTAGCACTAAAAGTCGGTGCTCCTGTGATTGGCTTGGTAGATTGTGCAGGACTACGTTTGCAAGAGGCAACGGATGCGCTTGCAGGATTTGGCGAGGTTTATTTAAAACAAACCTTAGCATCTGGTGTGATTCCACAAATCACAGCAATTTTTGGGACTTGCGGTGGTGGTGTGGCAGTATCTTCCGTACTTTCTGATTTCACGGTTATGGAAGAAAAGAAAGCGAAGTTGTTTGTAAATTCACCAAATGCTATCGAACATAATTACATAGCAAAATGCGATACTTCAAGTGCCGCTTTTCAAGCAGAATCCGGTGTGGTAGACGCCGTAGGAACGGATGAAGAA
>CALZJY010000062.1 GCA_945787925.1 uncultured Anaerosporobacter sp.
TTTTAGGTCCAGAACGTAAACAAAGTCAAATGGAAGTTTCACGACGGTATCCATTGTTGGCCTTGCCTATAGCAGACAGGGTGCTGTTAAATTGGTGGAACAAATTGCGCTAGATATCTATAATCAAACGGATGACTTTAGTGCGAAAGACTTTTTCTTCGAGTTTGCAAATAACTAAAATCATTGGGGTGTGAATAGTTGCTTGGCATCATATTATTAATATTAAAAATTATTGGAATTGCAATAGCAGCGATCCTTGGTTTGTTGTTATTTGTTGTACTGCTGGTCTTATTTGTACCCATCCGATATCGAGGAGAAGTGCATAAGAGGCAAGAGATACAGGCTGAGGGCAAGGTGAGCTGGCTATTGGGCGTAATCCTATTTCGTATCAGGTATACGGAACAGGGAACGAAGTATGCACTTCGGATTTGTGGATTCAAATTGTTTTCGGATGAGCCAAGAAAAAGACGGCGGAAACCGAAGGAGAAAATAAAAGCAAAGAAAATAGCCGTAGAAGAGGCGAAGGAGATAGATGAGAAGGGTGTGGAGGAAGTGAAGAACGAATCTGCACCGGTTCAGTTATCAAAGGGACCATTGCCAGAAAAGAATGTGGCAGAAGAGTCGCAGGAAAAACAGGTAATTGAGGAAACGGCTAAAAAGAAATCATCCATAAAGGAAAAGTGGAAGGATTTCTGTGAAAAAGTAAAAAGTATAAAACGTAAAATACGAGATATGCTAATAATGATAAAAGGGATTTTTCATAAGATTGGAGCGGTAAAACGCTTTATCTTTGATTATCACAACCGTCCAGGGTTTAAGGTGATTTTTCGGGAAGTAAAGGCGTTGCTAAAGCACATCTTTCCGACAAAATATAAAGCCTATATCCATTTTGGAATGGAAGACCCTAGCCAGACAGGACAGATTCTAGGTGCAGTATGTGCAATCTATCCTAGTATTATCTCTAAAGTATCTATGTATCCAGATTTTGAACAGGAGATACTAGAGGGAGATTTTGAAGGACGTGGTAGGATCCGGATTTTTACGGTGCTTGTAATGGTATTACGAGTAGTTATGAATAAAGAATTTAAAATTGTATGGAATAATATCAAGAATTTGAAGGAGGAGTTATAATGGCAGACAAAACAACATTTAGTAATACGTTAGAGTCTTTGTTTAAGGGAATGGATAGTTTTATCACAACAAAGACTGTCGTAGGAGATGCAATCAAAATGGAGGATGGAACAATTATTCTTCCTCTTGCCGATGTCAGTTTTGGCGTTGGTGCCGGAGTATTCCAAAATGATGATATCAAAAAAAATAACGGAGGTGGCGGACTTGGTGGTAAAATCACTCCAAGCTCCGTGCTTATTATTAAAGATGGAACTACAAAACTTGTGAATGTGAAAAACCAAGATACGATTACGAAAATCCTTGATATGGTTCCAGATTTTGTGAATAAATTTACAAAGGGAAATGATTCCACCGACGAAATTTAAAAAAAATAAAATAAGTACTTGCATAATGCGTCGTCTTCTGTTAGAATACAATTTGTGTGTAAGTCGTGTAACTATATTATGTTTCCTTTGCGAAACAGTACAGGAAATTACGCTAAGGAGGTGCTTTCAATGGCTAAATGTGCAATTTGCGAAAAAGGTGCTCACTTTGGTAATGCTGTGAGTCATTCACATAGAAGAAGCAATAAAATGTGGAAATCTAATGTAAAATCTGTAAAGGTTAAAGTTAACGGAGCTGCAAAGAAAATGTATGTTTGTACTTCATGCCTTAGATCAGGTTTAGTTGAACGTGCTTAATTAACATAACGAGTTAGCATTGTTAGAGTAGAGAGGGATTCAAAATGCATTTGTGTTTTGAATCCCTTTTATGTTTGCAAAAAAATAAAAATTTAAGAACAAAAAAGGTTATATCCGAGAAGTAAACAACCTATGATGATCAGGATTGCCAGCAAGCCGTTGGTGATAAAAAGCATGAATGTCATGCCGATAGCTATCCAGAAAAGAATAAAGCCAATCATCCGCTTCATTTTTAACACTTCCGATAACGGGGAATCTTATATAAAATATATGCTTAACTTTAAAAAATAGGAATGTGTGAGAAGTGTATTTGGTAATTTTAAAATAAATTATTTCATTTTTGAAGAAATAAGGGTATAATATAACAATGAGAATTTCAGCTTAAGAGATTCTTATTATTTCATACATCAAATGTGGTCGATATTCTAAGAGAATGTGGCTGTATAAAAATGGAGGGTTAATATGAAAGGACATATGAATACTCAAATCGGTGAGATTTTAATTGATAATGATGTAATAGCCAAATATGCCGGCTCTAGCGCTGTAGAGTCTTTCGGTGTAGTAGGAATGGCTTCAGTGAATGTAAAAGACGGCATTGTTAATTTATTAAAAAGAGAAAATATCAGCCATGGTGTAAACGTTGTGGTTGAAGACAACAAAATTTCTATCGATCTTCATATTATTGTAGCATATGGGGTAAGTATCTCTGCAGTATCAGATAACTTAATTAATAATGTAAAATATAAAGTAGAAGAATTTACAGGGCTTACTGTAGAAAAAATTCGTATCTTAGTAGAAGGTGTTCGTGTAATCGACTAATTTCGAAACGAGTATAATGATGTAACATTAAGGAGGAACAAATCGGTGGTTATTAATAATATTGATGCCAAAATGCTTCAAAAGTGTTTTTTAGCTGGAGCACAGAGTATAGAAGCACAAAAGGAATATATTAATGAACTAAACGTATTTCCAGTCCCAGATGGTGACACAGGAACAAATATGACTTTAACAATTATTTCAGCAGCGAAAGAAGTAGGTAGTATTGAAGAACCTACTATGGAGTCTGTTGCAAAAGCAATTTCTAGTGGTTCTTTAAGAGGTGCCAGAGGTAACTCAGGCGTTATCTTATCTCAGTTATTCCGTGGATTCACGAAAGAAATCAAAGAGGAAGAAACAATTACAGTACCAGTAATGGCGACTGCATTTGAAAGAGCCGTAGAAACAGCATATAAAGCAGTTATGAAACCGAAGGAAGGTACAATTTTAACAGTAGCGAAAGCTGGTGCTACAAAAGCAGCAGAGCTTGCAACTGAGACAGAAGATTTAGTATACTTCTGCGAAGAAGTATTAAAATATATGGAAGAAGTATTAGGACAAACTCCAGAAATGCTTCCAGTATTAAAAGAAGCTGGGGTTGTTGACTCTGGTGGACAAGGACTTGTAACAGTTCTTCAAGGTGCATTTGATGCATTATGCGGAAAAGAAGTGAAGATTACAATCACTCCAAGTACAAAACCTACAGTAAAGACTACAACAGAAGTACCTGCAGCAGATATTAAATTCGGTTATTGTACAGAATTCATCATTATGGTGGAAAAAGAGTATGATATGCAAACAGAACATGAATTCAAAGCATATCTTGAATCCATCGGTGACAGTATCGTAGTGGTATCCGATGACGATATCGTTAAGGTACACGTTCATACAAACGATCCAGGTCTTGCAATTCAAAGAGCGTTAACATATGGTTCTTTAACAAAGATGAAAATCGACAACATGCGCGAAGAGCATGAAGAAAGATTAATCAAAGATGCAGAAAAATTAGCTGTACAACAATTAGAAGAAGAACAAGCGAAAGCTGCACAAGCACCTCGTAAAGAAGTGGGATTCATTTCTGTTTCTATCGGTGAAGGTGTGAATGAAATCTTCAAAGGTTTAGGTGTTGACTATATTATCGAGGGTGGACAAACAATGAACCCATCTACGGAAGATATGTTAAATGCCATTGATCAAGTAAACGCAGATGTAATCTACGTATTACCAAACAACAAGAACATTATCTTGGCTGCAGAACAAGCAGCAAGCTTGACAGAAGACAAGAAGATCATCGTGATTCCTTCTAAGAGTATTCCACAAGGAATTACAGCAATCATCAACTATGTCTTCGATAAATCCGCAGAGGAAAACGCAGAAAAAATGACAGAAGAAATGAGCCGAGTGAAGAGTGGACAAGTAACATACGCGGTTCGTGACACTTCTATCGATGGCATGACAATCACAAATGGTGATATCATGGGTATCAGCGACAAAGGAATCGTTTCTGTAACGAAAGAAATTAAGACTACAACATTAGACTTGATCGACAAATTAATGGATGACGAAGCTGAATTAGTAAGTATCTACTATGGGGAAGACGTTTCTGAAGAAGATGCAAATGAAATTGCAGATGAAGTAACAGAAAAGTACCCAGATGTAGATGTGGAAGTTCAATTCGGCGGACAACCAATTTATTATTATGTATTATCTGTAGAGTAAGATAGAAAAGCTAGTAACATATGCCTGTGTTACTAGCTTTTGTTGTTTTTGAAAGATAAAAAAGAACAAAAGTTCGATAAAATAGGCGATGACTCTTGTCAGATTCTCTTTTTACTATTATAGTGTATTTAACAAGATGAAAAATAGAGTATTTATATAGATGGAGGATGACATGGTTTTTAGTGATGATATAACATCGATTAAAGGGATTGGCGCGGCAGCAAAGGAAAAGTTTCAGAAGTTATCGATTTTTACAGTAGGTGACTTATTAGAGCATTATCCTGTTAATTATGATATCTTTGAACAACTCAGACCGATTGCAACGGTAGAAGAAGGAGAGACGGTTGCAATTGAAGGGGTGCTGCTTCGACATCCTGAGACAAGAAAAGTTCGTAACTTAAGTATGGTTTCTTGTAGAATCACAGATGGCACCTCAAATATTTACGTAACATGGTTTAATATGCCGTTTATGGCAAAACAGCTTAAGATGGGAACGCATTATATCTTGCGTGGAAAAGTAATTCGTAAGAATGGATTCTTAAGCATGGATCAGCCGACGATGTATAGCAGACAGGATTTTACGAATAAGCTTGGTACGATGCAGCCCATTTATTCGTTGACTGCGGGAGTGTCTAATAATCAGCTTACAAAGGCAATTGGTACTGCATTAAAGGAAGTAGAGGCTCCAAAGGAGCATATTCCATTGGAAATTCGAAAACGTTATGGCCTCATCGATTATAAAAAGGCGCTTCGTATGATTCACGCGCCTAAGAACATGGATGAAATGCTAGAAGCAAGACGAAGAATTGTATTTGATGAGTTCTTTACGTTTAGTTTGGCGATTCAATATATGAAGAACAATCGTGCCATTACGAAGAATGAGAATGTGATGCAGCCAGTCAAGGAATGTGATGAAATTTTAGAACGCCTTCCGTATAAGCTTACTAATGCCCAGATGAAGGTATGGGAAGAAATTAAGAAAGATGTGGCTTCTGACCATATGATGCAACGATTAGTGCAAGGGGACGTAGGTTCTGGAAAGACAATCGTGGCGACGCTTGCGCTTTGTATGGCGGCGAAGAATGGATATCAAAGTTGTCTGATGGTTCCGACAGAAGTACTTGCAAAGCAGCATTATGAAGGAATCGTGGAATTGCTTGAACCATTTGGAATTAAGACGGATCTATTAGTTGGTTCTATGACAGTGAAACAAAAAAGAGAAGCCTATGCAAGAATTGCAGCGCATGAGACGGATATCGTAATCGGTACCCATGCATTGATTCAAGACAAAGTAGAATATGACCGTCTAGGATTAGTAGTTACTGACGAACAACATCGTTTTGGTGTAAAGCAAAGAGAAACGCTTGCGGAAAAAGGAGAAAAGCCACATATCTTAGTTATGAGTGCGACTCCGATTCCAAGAACGTTAGCAATCATCCTGTATGGAGATTTGGATTTATCAGTGATTGACGAGCTTCCAGCAAACCGTCTTCCGATTAAGAACTGTGTGGTGAATACGAATTATAGACAGACGGCATATCGCTTTATTGAAAAAGAAGTATTAGACGGAAGACAAGCATACGTGATTTGTCCGATGGTGGAAGAAAGTGAAACGATCGAGGCGGAAAACGTAGTAGAATATACGGCAAAGCTAAGAGAGGCGCTTAGTCCTTCTATACAAGTAGAGTACCTTCATGGTAAAATGAAAGCGTCGGAAAAAAATGAAATTATGGAACGTTTCAGTAGTGGAGAGATTCAAGTCCTTGTATCGACTACGGTAATCGAAGTAGGGGTAAACGTACCGAACTCTACGGTGATGATGGTAGAGAATGCGGAACGATTCGGACTTGCCCAACTACACCAGCTTCGCGGCCGTGTAGGGCGTGGAAAGCATCAATCCTATTGTATCTTTGTCAGTGGCTCTAGAAGCAAGGAGACAATGAAACGTTTAGAAATATTAAACCATAGCAATGACGGTTTCTATATCGCAGAGGAAGATTTGAAGCTTCGTGGACCTGGAGATATGTTCGGAATTCGTCAAAGTGGAGAAATGGAATTCAAACTTGCGGATGTATTTAACGATGCAAGTGTGTTAAAGCAGGCCGCTGCGGCAGCAAAAGAGTTCTTAAATGATGAAGAACTGATGAAAAAGAAACATGAATATTTAAGAGAGCGTATTACTTCTTATGCCGGACAGACATCGCTATAGGAAGGGGTAAAGAACATGCAGCAATTATCTAGCGATAATACCAGATATTTTGAAATCGCATATGAGAACTATTCACGAATGAGAAAGTTATGTGAGATACTGAAGATAGAAGGATATTATGAGGAGGCAGAGCAATTGCTGCATTTTCCTGTTTTGCAGACTTTCGATTTGTACGTAGAGGCAGTACTGGTACAGTTTTGTGCAGAGACAAACCGAATGGAAGAGGCTACTTTGCAGTTTGTTCGTAATCTTGTAGAATGGGAGATGGTTCTGTTTGAAGGAGAACATCCACTTATGCTGCGTATCACAGGCAAAGTGTATCAGGCCGCGCCCATCCTGCTACAGTTATGTAGTATGAGGGATCGAGACAAAGAGGGTAATTTTAGCGTGCAATTTGTAGATGGAATGTTGAATCTACTTCTTGCCTTATGCAGGACTAGTGGAGGAAATGATCGGTCGGCAATTCGCTTTATAGAACAGTTTTATGATCGGATGATACAGTTTGTACCAAGAGAAGCCGTGGAAATCCAACTGGAAAGACGATATCTGTTTAAGAAGTTAAGCAGTGAAGAAATTGTTCCGGTTTGTTCGGAACAGGAAAAGAACGAAGCGGAGATTCAGAGACTGTTAGAGGAGCTGGATGAATTCGTCGGATTGGAAATGGTGAAGCAGCAGGTGAAGTCATTGGTACATTTGTTAAAAGTAAGAAAGGTACAAAAAGACTATGGGATGACGATGCCGCCAATGACATATCATCTGGTGTTTGTGGGAAATCCGGGAACAGGAAAGACTACGGTGGCAAGGCTGATTGCCAGGTTGTATAAGGAACTTGGAATCCTAGAAAAGGGAACGTTTGTAGAAACGGATCGTTCAGGATTGGTGGCGGGGTATGTTGGACAGACGGCACTTAAAGTGGACGAGGTGGTGAAGCAAGCGTTAGGAGGCGTGTTGTTTATCGATGAGGCGTATAGCCTTACAGAAAGTGACCTGCCGGGTGATTTTGGTTCCGAAGCGGTTGCGGCTTTAGTAAAGCGGATGGAAGACCATAGAGATGATTTGGTCGTAATCGTGGCAGGCTATAAAAAAGAGATGGAACGGTTCTTAGAATCCAATCAGGGACTAAGGAGTCGCTTTAGTACGACTATCGTATTTGAAGACTATTCAGTTGAGGAATTATTGAAGATTTTGCAAGTACAGGCAAGCTATTCTGGAGTAGAGATTGAGGAAGATGCGATTCCACCAATTCGTGAGTATCTTGCAAATCTTACACCAAAAGAGCGGTTGGAGTTTGGGAATGCGAGAGGAATTCGTAATTTGTATGAAAAAATTTTGATGCATCAAGCAGATCGTCTAGTAGAAGAAAACACGCTGTCGAGAGAAGCGGTATCACGAATTACAAGGGAAGACATCCACTGTTAAATTAGAAAAAAATACTAGTGTATTTGCAATGGTTCTACACATACTACTAGTGTAACAAAACAACCAACATTTATTGTTTCGAATCTGTATTTTTAAAACTTTTGAAAAGAAGAGTTATGAAAATACCAAGTGTTGATTCGAAATGAGAACGGAGGCGTTTTTCATGTCAAGTCGAAACAGAGTTGCGGTACCTGAAGCAAAAGAGGCAATGGATCGTTTTAAATACGAAATAGCGTCCGAATTAGGTGTGCCATTAAAGCACGGATATAATGGCGACTTAACATCATACCAAAACGGTAGTGTAGGCGGATATATGGTGAAAAAAATGATTGCCGAACAAGAAAAACGAATGGCAGGACAATAAACCATATAAGTAGCGAAGAGCTAGCATGAAGTATATTTGTTACAAAATACAATTCGCGAAATAGAAGAAATTTCTAAAGGAGCCCCATAAAGGCTCCTTTACATAAAGTGAGAGATTTAGCATTTTTAAATATTTTCTATTGAATTATAGGGAATAATGAGATAGACTATGAATGATTAAAATATTTGTGTTACATTTATGTGAAAAACAGTAACATATGCCTCTGGCGGAAAGGGAGTACATTCATGAGAGTAATTGCTGGGAAAGCAAGAAGAGTTCAGCTGAAAACGCTAGAAGGAATGTCAACAAGACCAACGACAGACCGTATTAAAGAGACGCTTTTTAATATGCTTCAGTATGACCTATATGATGCCAACTTTTTGGATTTGTTTGCAGGAAGCGGAGCGATTGGTATTGAGGCATTAAGTCGTGGGTGTGAATATGCAACTTTTGTAGAAAGCAATCCGAATGCGGTGAAAGTCATTCAAGATAACTTGAAGGCTACCAAATTACAAGATCAGGCAAATGTGTTATGTTCTGATGTTTCTGATGCAATCAAGCGTTTAGAAAGATACGACAAAGTATATCAATTTGTATTTATGGATCCACCATATAATCAC
>CALZJY010000063.1 GCA_945787925.1 uncultured Anaerosporobacter sp.
GTATCAACACCATTTTCGTGAATATATTTAAAACAGTAGACGGAATTAACTTTCCAAAGTAAAAAGTTCAATGACAAGATACGCATAGCAAAGCCATAGTATTTTTATGGCGACAAATGTGACGAAGGAGGAGAAGTATGAATATTTTAGATGCGGATTTTACACTTTACGAGATTGAACAAACTTTAGAGGAAAGATTCAGGATGGAAGAAAAGATGCTTAGGACAATAGGTGACTTGGATTTATCTTATGAAGACTATAAGTACTTAGTATTGAAGTTAAAAGGAATCTCAAAGTACATGACAAGAATCGAAGTGTTCGAACAGTACAAGCTTAGTATCATCACGGCATTGGTATTCAGTATACGCTATGAAAAAAAACAGCCTTCTACCTTTATGGAAATCCAAGAGATGTTAATGAAGATGCAACAACACCAATTGAGATTCTTTATTCGTATCAGTAGTAACGTTTTTCTAGAGTTGGGATTATCGACCTATGGTGTGGAGATGAATACAATTGACGATGTGCTAGAAGTAATCACAATCCATGCTAATCTTTCAAAAGAAGAAGGGGAAACGATATTTCACATGCTAGATCAGTATTTCGAAAGTGGAGAAGATGTTTTGTTAGAAGAGGAACTGTATGAGAAGATGAATGAAGAGATTCACAAGGAACTTCCAAGTTCGTTACATAATACATTCAATTTGTCTATTTGCTATATGTTGAAGGAGCTGTATGTAAGCTGTTGTTCCAAACGGTATACGCTTAGCCAGATCTTTGCAAGATTCAATCAGCTTTCTAGACAATTGATTGAGCAGTGCTATGAGTGGACGAGGGAGATGAGAGCCAATCAGAGCTTGCTTGCACAAGCTCGCTAACGTTGAATGACCAGATAGCAATATGCTAGATTTTATAGAGCGCCACGAGTTCGTTGGCGCTCTTTTTATTGCATAGGAAATTGCGAAGAATCCCCTATGCAATTACGGGCCAGACTTGAAGATGTCATATTTATAAGGAGAAGGGATTATAATAAAAGCACGATGGATTGAAAGAGGAGGACGTGTTTTGGTTGATTTTGCTAAGGGAACACGCTACTATAGTAAAAAGAAGAAACTATAAGTCATGGAGAAAGGCGGTACTATGATAGAGTTAACTGACTTAATTAATGGAACTTGGAATGAAACATTAAGCGAACGCGAAGAACTCGCGGTAGAACGCATTCAGACCGTGGTGTTGGAAAATGAACTTTCCACTCCGTATAGTGAGTATTTTGTAACGCTTGCAAAATTTTTAATGGAAGTACGTTCAGTATATGATATGGCATGCAGCGGACAGCTTGCAACTCTTAGTATGGAGGAGTTAGAAGCCTTAAATCATAAGTTATATGACGACATCCTTCCGGAGCGATATGAGACATGCTATGGAAATCCAGAGTATGCATGTAAGATTTTTGGAGAAAAGATTGGAAAGCAGCTTTGCTTTTTATATACAGAGTTTAGAGGCCTGATCGTAGCAGCTTATGAAAAGAGACGCTATGACCTGTTAATCTATTCCGAATTATTTATTGAAATCTATTGTTATTTTACAGAAGTAAATGACGAGACGTATCATCTTGTAAAATCAGCCATCCGCTATTTTATGAACGATTACTGCGGATACCTTGTAGAGTATCGCGTAAGAGAGATGATTGACCCATCCATGGATTTCGCAACAAAGATCATTATGGAATCCGATTTATCCGACCTTCGCTATCTATATGCATTTGGGGATTATGTCGGAGAAAACGAGATTGCGATTGCGAAATATCTAAATGAGAGAAGCGAAGAGGAAATCACGGCACTTGCAAGCACGTATACGAATGGGTTCCGTGATGGATTTGAAATCATGAACATCGACTTATCGAAAAAGAGCGTGGTGAACATCCGTTACAGCATCGGATTTGAGCGTATTGTAAAAGAGGCCATCAAGCAATTTGCGGCAATGGGATTAGAGACAGTCGTATATCGTACGGCATGCTATAGCATCAATAAGCGTCAAAACCTCCGCATCGGATATTTCTCTACCAGCCCAAACCGTCAGTTTGATTATGACCACAGATTCGATGATGCGATTTATCTTACAAAATCCTTCGTGGCAAGGAAGCTAGAAGCGCAGAAAAAGGCATATGAAGACTATAAGCAGCTCGCAAGAGGGTTTGCAGGTCCTGCGGTTATGGAAGTGTTTGGAGAGAGCAGATTCTATCCAGAAGCAAAAAAAGAAGCATTTTCTTTCAACGACCATCAAAGGGAGTTGACACGCGAATATCGCCGTGAGTCTCAATTGATTGTAAATGAATATATGCCAAGTGATGAATACAGCTTTACGATCATTGCATATCCAATCCCTGAAATCGGTGAATGTTTTGAAGAAATCTTCAACGAGACAATTAAAGTGAATACATTAGATCAAACGGTATATCGTGAAATCCAAACGAAACTGATCGCAGCCCTTGACCAAGGGGAATTCGTGCATATCCAAGGTAGAAATGCCAATACGACGAATATCAAGATCAAGCTACATGAATTGCAAAATCCAGAAAAAGAGACCAATTTTGAAAACTGTCTTGCCGATGTGAACATTCCACTTGGGGAAGTGTTTACTTCTCCAATGCTAACAAAGACAAATGGAAGATATCATGTCACGAGAGTTTTCTTAAATGGATTAGAATATGTCGACCTTACATTAGAGTTTAGAGATGGTATGGTAGTAGACTATACTTGTAAGAACTTTGAAACAGAGGAAGAGAATAAGAAGTTCATCAAAGAAAACTTATTATACAATCAAGAAACCCTTCCAATGGGCGAGCTTGCCATCGGCACGAATACGACTGCTTACAAAATGGGCAAAGTATTTGGAATCGAACACCTCCTGCCAATCCTGATTGCAGAAAAGACAGGTCCGCATATCGCAATCGGGGACACTTGCTATCACATGAGTGAGGAAAACAGGGTGTATAATCCAGATGGAAAAGAAATCGTTGCCAAAGACAATGAATGTTCCATTCTAAGAAAGACAGAGATCGAGAAGGCATACTTTAACTGCCATACGGATATTACGATTCCATATGATGAATTAAAGGAAATCAGCGTAATCAAGCCAAATGGGGAACGTATCGTATTAATTGAAGAAGGAAGGTTCGTCCTTCCTGGTACAGAAGAACTGAATAAACCGTTAGACGAACGATAAGAATAAACTGCTCCTAACCTTATTCATAATTAGTGGTTATGAATAAGGTTAGAGATTAGTATAAGAGGATATCTTGACATTTATTAATAAGGATAATAAATTAGTATATGTAAATTAATTGCGTTAATAAAACATTAACATATACACAATAAAGGAGACAGTATTATGGCTAAGATAGGGATTTTAATGGGGAGCGATTCAGATTTAGAAATCATGAGTGGCGCAGCAAAAGTACTTGAGGAGTTAGGCATTGAGTATGAGATGACAATTATCTCTGCACACAGAATGCCAGACATCTTTTTTGACTATACAAACACTGCATTAGATCGAGGAATCACTTGTATCATCGCAGGTGCGGGCGGAGCAGCGCATTTACCTGGTATGGCAGCAGCAATGTTCCCACTACCTGTCATCGGTGTGCCAATCATGACAAAAGGCTTAGGTGGTATGGATTCATTATATTCCATCGTGCAGATGCCATCTGGTATTCCAGTAGCAACTGTTGCAATCAATGGTGCAAAGAATGCAGCATTATTAGCCGCAAAAATCCTTGCAACAAATGATAAAGAATTATTAGCAAAACTACAAGCATATGCAAAGACTATGAAAGAACAAGTAGTTGAAAAAGCAGACAGACTTGAAAAGTTAGGCTATGAAGAGTACTTAAATCAAATGAAATAGGCATGGAATTGGGAATATAGGAGGAAGACTAATATGGATTACAAAAAAGCAGGCGTGGATATTGAGGCAGGATACAAAGCAGTCGAATTAATGAAGGAACATGTAAAGAGCACGATGAGAAGTGAAGTTCTTGGTGGTCTTGGTGGATTTTCGGGTGCGTTTTCTTTAGAAGCGTTCAAAACAATGGAAAAACCAACGTTAGTTTCCGGTACAGACGGAGTAGGAACAAAATTAAAATTAGCATTTATCCTTGATAAACATGATACAATTGGTATCGACTGTGTAGCGATGTGTGTAAACGATATTGCATGTGCGGGTGGAGAACCATTATTCTTTTTAGACTACATAGCATGTGGAAAGAACGAACCTGAAAAGATTGCAACAATCGTAAGCGGTGTAGCAAACGGTTGTAAACAAGCGGGTGCAGCATTGATCGGTGGAGAAACAGCAGAAATGCCAGGATTTTATCCAGTAGACGAATACGACCTTGCAGGATTTGCAGTAGGTATCGTAGATCAAGCCAACTTAATCGATGGTTCTGACTTAGAAGCAGGAGATGTATTAATCGGTATCGAGTCTTCCGGAATCCATAGCAACGGATATTCTTTAGTTCGTAAAGTATTCTCTATGCAAGAAGATGCATTAAATACGTATTATGAAAGTTTAGGAAAAACTTTAGGTGAAACACTTTTAACTCCAACAAAAATCTATGTAAACGCATTAAAGAGCTTAAAGACTGGCGGAGTAAATGTAAAAGCATGTAGCCATATCACAGGTGGCGGTTTCTATGAAAACATTCCAAGAATGTTAAAAGACGGCATGCATGCAGTGGTAAACAAAGCAAGCTATGAAATTCCTGCAATCTTCAAGATGTTATCCGTAGATGGTGATATCAAAGAAGAGATGATGTATAATACATACAACATGGGAATTGGTATGGTAATTGCAGTAAATAAAGATGAAGTTGAGAAAGCCATGAATCTCATTAAGATTGCCGGAGAAACACCACATATCATTGGTGAAATCAAGGCTGGAGAAAAGGGAGTAACCGTATGCTAAAAATAGCAGTACTTGTTTCTGGAGGTGGAACCAACCTCCAGGCAATACTAGACGCCATTGAGAATGGCGTGATTACCAATGCGAGAGTAGAAGCGGTAATCAGCAATAAGAAAGATGCCTATGCACTTACAAGGGCAAAGGAACATGGAATTCGGTCATTTGCCGTGTCTCCAAAAGAGTATGAGACAAGAGAGGCGTTTGGCGAAGCGCTCTTATCAAAAATTAATGAGATCGCGCCAGATTTAATCGTGTTAGCTGGATTCTTAGTGATTCTTCCAGAAAAGCTAGTAATGCAGTACAAAAACCGAATGATCAACATCCATCCATCTTTAATCCCTTCGTTCTGTGGACCAGGATACTATGGATTAAAGGTGCATGAAGAAGCACTTGCACGTGGCGTGAAAGTGACAGGAGCAACGGTGCATTTTGTAGATGGTGGTTGTGATACCGGTCCGATCATCATGCAAAAGGCAGTTGAGGTAGAACAAGGAGATACTCCAGAAACACTACAACGACGAGTGATGGAACAGGCAGAATGGATCATACTTCCAAAGACAATCGATATGATTGCCAATGGAAAGGTACAGGTTTGTGATGGCAAAGTAGTACTCGAGCAAGAAGCAATGACAAAATAGATGGAGGGATCAAGATGAAAGTGCTAATTATCGGCGGTGGCGGCAGAGAGCATGCAATCGCAAAAAGTGTAGCAATGAGCAAGCATGTAGATAAAATCTATTGTGCACCAGGCAATGCGGGAATTGGTCAAATTGCAGAATGCGTAAATATCGGCGTAATGGAATTTGATAAATTAGTACAGTTCGCGAAAGAAAAGGAAATCGATTTTACAATCGTAGGACCAGATGATCCTTTGGTAGCAGGTGCAGTAGATGCATTTGAAGCAGCTGGATTACGTGCGTTTGGACCAAGAAAGAATGCAGCAATCATCGAAGGCAGTAAGGCATTCTCTAAGGACTTAATGAAAAAATATAATATTCCAACGGCTGCTTATGAGACGTTTACAAATCCAGAAGATGCAACTGCATATCTTGAGACTTGTAAATTTCCAATCGTATTAAAGGCAGACGGCTTAGCACTTGGAAAAGGCGTTTTGATCTGTAATACGAAAGAAGAAGCAAAAGATGGCGTACAATCCTTAATGCTTGATAAACAATTTGGTCATGCAGGAGACCGCATCGTAATCGAAGAGTTTATGACGGGACGCGAAGTAAGCGTATTATGTTTCTGTGATGGAACAACAATCAAGCCTATGACAAGCGCCCAAGACCATAAACGTGCAGGGGATGGAGATACTGGGTTGAATACCGGTGGAATGGGAACCTTCTCTCCAAGTCCATTCTATACAGAAGACATCGATGCATTCTGCAAGGAGCATATCTATCAACCAACGATGGATGCGATGAAGGCAGAAGGAAGAGATTTTGTTGGAATCCTATTCTGTGGATTAATGTTAACAGAAGACGGTCCAAAGGTATTAGAATACAATGCGAGATTTGGTGATCCAGAGGCTCAAGTAGTTCTTCCTAGAATGAAAAATGATATCATCGAAGTAATGCAAGCATGTATGGACCATAAGCTTTCTGAGGTAGAGCTTGAATTTGAAGACAATGCAGCAGTATGTGTCGTGCTTGCTTCTAATGGTTATCCATTAGCTTATGAGAAAGGCTTCGTAATCGAAGGCTTAGAAGAAGTAGACAAAAAAGAAGGCTACTATGTATTCCATGCAGGAACGAAACAAACAGAACAAGGAATCGTGACAAATGGCGGACGTGTTCTTGGCGTGACTGCAAAGGGAGCTACGTTAAAAGAAGCAAGAAATAATGCATATGAAGCAACAAAGTTAGTCTCATTTGAAAATAAATATATGCGTAACGATATCGGTAAAGCGATTGACGAAGCGTAAGCATAAGAGGTGTGTTTTCGGCAAAAGAGCGTGTTGAGAACCGCCTCTTTTTTATTGCATAGGAAATTGCGTTCCATGAGTGGGTCGGAAGTCGCGAGAGTGTGTGGAACACACACTTTGTTCTGGAAGTATTTACAGGAAAGGACATAAAAACTGATATTACGACGTTATCCGTATTGATTTTTGGGAATTTTTAGTTTATGATAGAGGAATAACACATTTTTTAGAAAAAGCCTAACTATGACAAGAGAGTGACATAGTAAAATAGTAGGATAACAGAAAACAAAAGAATGTTATGGGAATACCAGGAGGGAGCAACTGAAAAATGGAGCAAAAGAAACGTGTCAGATACCTGGCGATTATCGCTGGTGTGTGTAGCATGTTGCTTGCATTTGTGATCTTTTATAAAGGAGCATATGCGACGCAAAAGGGGACAGTTACTGCGACTAGCCTAAATGTTAGGACAGGAACGGGGACGCAGTATTCTATTTTGACAGAAAACAATAAGAAAGTACAGCTAAAGAAGGGGACAAACGTAACCATCTTAAGTGAAAAAAGTGGATGGTATCAGATTAGTTTTCAATTCAACAACAAAACATTAAAGGGATATGTTGATAAGAGTTACATACATCTTACAACGACCTTATCAGGTAATTCGTCAAATCAGACCCAACAGCAAAACACTACAGGAACGACGAAATACAAGATTCCTGCATATGCAAGAAGTTCATTAAATGTTAGAACAGGAGCAGGAACTAAGGCCAGTCAATTGCAAGTAAGTGGAAAGAAAGTGACACTTAGTGTAAAACAACAGATTACAATTTTAAATGAGACGGTAGTTAACAATGTGAATTGGTATTATATCATGTTCACGCATAACAAAAAGACACAATATGGATGGGTTTGTGGTGACTACATCCAATTGAACCTAAGTGCTAAGGTAGATGGAAAAGTGCGCGTTTCTTCGTACAAGATGAGGACTGCCGCAGGAAGCAGCTCTTATATGAAGGTGAATAATGCGGTTGTGACATTAAAGAAGGATGCCAATGTAAAGATTGAAAAAGAAATTGTAAAGAGCAGCAAGCGTTGGTATTATGTTTCGTTTACGTATAATAACAAGACACATCGCGGCTATATTGAAGCCAACAGCGTGTATTTTAAAACACCAGCAACGGCCCCAACAGTAAAACCAACGGTAAAGCCGACAGTGAAGCCAACGGTAAAACCAACAGTAAAACCAACGGTAAAACCAACAGTAAAGCCAACGGTAAAACCAACGGTAAAACCAACGGTAAAACCGACAGTAAAGCCAACGGTAAAACCAACAAGTACGCCATCTTCTAGTAATACGAATCACAATATGACAAATGCAGAGTTTGAAAAGATGCTGACGGAGCAAGGATTCCCTGAGAGTTACAAAGCGCCGCTTCGTGAGCTTCATAAACAATATCCGGCATGGAGATTCGAAGCGATGAAGACGGGACTTTCATGGAATACCGTAATCGAAAAACAAACATCGGTAAAAGGCAAGAATACAGTACAGAAATCTACGTACCAGTGGATTGCAAGAACAGAGCAAGCCTACAACTACGTGGAGGACAAGCCATATGTATGTGATGCACCAAACTGGGTGACTGCATCGAAAGAAGCGGTAGAATACTATATGGATCCTAGAAATCAATTGACAGAAACTTCAGTGTTCCAGTTTGAGCATTTAGGATATAACAAGACACATCAGAACAAACAAGTGTTACAGTCAATGGTAAAAGGAACACCATTAGAAGGAAGCTTTACGTATAAGACAGACGCTGGAAAACAAGTTACAATGTCTTATGTAGACGCTTTTATAGACGCAGCAGAATATTCTGGTGTAAGTCCAGTACACTTAATTGCAAGATGTAAGCAAGAAGTCCTAACCTACAGCGGAGGGAAGTATGTATTCTCAGGTTCTGCATCAGGAAACGTAGCAGGATATGAAGGATACTATAACTTCTTCAATATCGGAGCAAGCGATTCTGCATCTGGTGGAGCGATTAAAAAAGGTCTTCAGTAT
>CALZJY010000064.1 GCA_945787925.1 uncultured Anaerosporobacter sp.
TCGGAGAGTTTTTGATTCATAGGGAATTGCAGAGCAATTTCCTATGAATTAAAAATAGACCATTTGGTCTGCGTGGATCTAATCCTCACAATCCAAATGGTCTACTATATTATTTTTTACCGATGCTATAAAAGCCAATCATATTGTCTATTGTCACCTCGAAGGAATCCGCACATCGTTTGATTAAATCCTCTCTGTATGGAGGCATCCCATCGTGAATCCAATGCAGTGTCGTACCAATGATAGAATAACTATAAAAGTCGCAGATATAGGCTATATTTTCTTCGTTTATACTACATCCCTTGGCTGCTTTTTCTACAAATCCTCGTACCAAATATCTGGTGATTGTTTCAATGTACTTCTCCAATACATCCTTACTTTTGGATTGGTAGATATGAATAATCGCTTCCTTGTATCCTAAAATCAAAGTTGCACACCTTAGATATTCTTCGTAAAAAGTAGTACATGGATTTTCCTCTTCCGTTACCTTCTTTGTTTCCTCTTCAAACACATCCTCTAGTAGCTCATATATATCACTGTAATAGTAATAAAATGTATTCCGATTAATCTCGCAACTTTCCACAACATCTTTTACAGTTATCTTATCTAACGATTTTATTTTCAATAATTCTAATAACGAACTTTTAATTGCTTTTTTGGTAAGTTTGGTCATAAATCCCCCCTTTTACGCATACTGTATTCAAACCTAGCTGCTATTAACTATCATTTTTCATCAGTTTAGCCGCTTTCCATTCTTTTGGCACCTTTCATAATCTGTGCCCATCCATCTTCTATATTATAATGCATTTGACTTTTTGTAACAATCCATTTATCTAACATCGCAGACAAAGAAAATAAAAAATAGGGCTGCTCCCCTAAGAAAAGGCGGCACCTTAATTGTCATGTTTCCCGAATGTCCGGCTCATGACGCTTAAGGTACCGCCCTCACTTAGTGCGACAGTCCCACTTTTTCATCCTTTCTCCATATTCGATTTTCCTAATGCATATCAAGTAACTCTCTAATGACTTCCTCTATTCGGATTCCAAACTGATTTATTCCTGCTTTACCGACCGGATAAATAACCAATAACAAACGAACATAACCACAAGGAAAATAGTCCAGACAAGAGGATATCCAAATGTGCTATCTGCAATCACTCCCGCAAGGAATGGACCGATGGCTCCTCCAATCGTATTAAACATGTTAGCAACTCCATATACGACCGAATAATTATCATTTGAGAAAATCTTTGTCACACCAAAAGATGGCCAGATGGAAGCGATGCACATTGTCATTCCATAAAGAACGGTAAACAGATACGCACATAACGGTTTGTCTGCAAAAAATAAAAAGCCGATGCTTAATAACGTCACCACTTCAAATCCAACCAATAGCTTCTTCGTTGGATAATGATCAAATAAAAATCCCGCTATAATATTAGCAAAGACTCCAATCGCCGCTAGCAAGGAGCCAATATTAGCAGAAAACCTTAGCGGATATCCTAAAACTGACAGATACGTCTGATAATGCTGTTTAATTCCACCAAAGCTAATGCCTAGCAAAAGCAGTCCAATGGAAAATGGCCAAAAACACTTTATCTTACTAATCTGACTAAAATTAAGCGCCTTTTTATTTACCGTTTCTTCTTTTGCATGTTCTTTATCTCTTACATAACTTTTCGATGGTCTTTTCACAATAAATAAACTGATTGGAAGGGAGACAGCAAGTACAATGATTCCAAAAAACCGATATACGAACTTATAACTGGATTTTTCTAATATTCTAGAGGCAATCTGCATCCAAAAAAAAGTTCCGGTCCCAATTCCAGAAAAGACAATTCCCATAACCGAACCCTTTTTCTTAGGTTCAAACCAATCCGATACCATGGTCGATATCGGAACCCATGTCAAACAACTTAGACCGATAGATACGATTACGCCAATGATATAAAACTGAATAATCGTGTTAGCAAATCCATATGAAATATATGCAACACTTGCAATGATGGAGCCGACTGACATGATAATCTTGATATTGATCTTATTGATTAACGTTCCTACAATCGGCGCCGAGATTGCGATTGTAATTGCATTGATCGTAAATAAAAAAGAATACTGGCTAATTGAGAAATTATTAGCTTGCGTTATCGGCGTAATGAGAATTGTTCCTACGCTGTTAATGATACTAAATACCGTCCCCATAATAAGAAATCCTGCTGCCGCAATTACATATTTATATTTACTCTCTTTCTCCATTTGCATCTGCCTTTCCTTCTATCCGTCATAGTATAATTCGTCTTTTGTTCTATTATGTTTTCCCGGACCAAACTTGTTCATTCATCCTCTACCACTGCAGGCTCTATTAAGAACAAAGTGGCTCCGCATATCTTTTTTTCTCAGGGCGATGCCACTTTGTCGCGCCGTAGCCGCAGGCGGAGTGCGCATCCCTCGGAGAGTTTTTGATTCATAGGGAATTGCAGAGCAATTTCCTATGAATCAAAAAAAGACTCATTGTCAAGTGTTGGTGCGGGTGCAATGCACCTCGCACACCCCCACTTGACAATGAGCCTTATTAATCCTCAACATAGTATTCTAATTTTGTGATTTTTAGTTCGCTGTGATTTTGAAGTTCTAAAACTTCTCCCAGCTTATAAGTATTGCTTCGAACAATCTTTACAACTGGTCGAAAAGCATTGCTACAATTATTTTCTACTACCACCGCTATATCACCATTATTCAGTCTTACCAAAGAATCTAACGTAAACAATTCTGCATTCGCAAAAAAGTAGACAAGGATTCTCGTATCAAACATACTGACCATTCTATTGATCTTATATTCAAACTGTTCGGAACTATCATTAAACATACCATTGTCGGATTTGATTGCATAAAACATATCAATAATGCTAATGATTCTAGCAAACTCAGAAATTTCCTCACCCTTAAGTCTATTCGGATATCCTGTCCCATCAAAATGTTCATGATGATGTAGGATGGTATCCAAAATCTCATCTTTTAATTCATAATTTGCTTTAAAATATTCATATGCCTTTATAGGGTGAAGGAATATTTCTTTTTTATCTAGTTTAATTTTCGGTGATACTAAGGCAAAGTCCTTTAAAAGTGTTGCCAGACAAAGATTAACTAACTTCTCCTTATGAATCACTTTAATACCTTTATCTCTTGTTTATGTTTCTTATTTGTTATTTGTATTTAATTTAAACTGCTTCACTAATCCATGCAGTACTTGTGCCTGAGAAGATAATCCCTCACTTGCGGCTGCACTTTCTTCTGAAGTTACAGAATTCGCTTGAATTACAGAAGCGATATGATCGATTTCAATCGTGATCTGTTCCATTCCTTCTGCCTGCTCTCTCGTCACAACTGTCACGTTATCAACCTTTTTATTGATTTCTTGTGAGCGTTCAAAAATTTCTTCTAAAATATCCTCAGCCTCAGTTGCTACTTTAGCACCATTTTCTACTGCTTCAATCGTTTCCTCGATTAGATTTTCGATTGTATGCGCTGCCTCTAATGAACTCTGCGCTAACTTTCTTACTTCATCTGCAACAACAGCAAATCCCTTTCCTGATGCTCCAGCACGCGCCGCTTCAATTGCTGCATTCAATGAAAGAATATTGGTTTGAGCCGTGATATCATTCATTGTCTTGATAATCTCTTTTACCGCTATGGACTTCTTAGTGATCTGTCCCATTGCATCCATCATTTCCTTCATTTTGGCGTTTTCTTCCGAGATCATACTGCATGTATCAATAATCAAATCATTGATTCCTTCTACATTTGTAGCAGTTGTTGATATCTTCTCAGTGATATCTGTAATAGTTGCAGATAACTCTTCCACTCCATTTGCCTGCTCAATTACACCACAGGATAAATTCTGTGCACCGCTAGAAATCTGTTCTGCGCCTGATACAATTTCTCAATAAACTCATTTTTCTCATTAATTTTCCTACTTGCTGTCCCGATCTCTCCTAGCGCTAGAATGGAAAAAATAATAATCCCAACGATTATCATGATAATCAACTGAAACCCTTTTTTTAATTCCGTCTTAAGGGTCTTTGCCTTTGTTGGCTTCTTATTTCCTTTGAACATTAAGTTTTCTCCTCTGGTACTTTCTACATTTTATTGCTATGTTGTGGCCAAGCATGCTTATACTACATCGGCCTGATTTTCTTCGTAAAGACTTTCTCTTTTGTACTATACCTTAAAAGGCATTTCATGATTTCTCATGAAATAAATTCCATAATCTCTTGCTGATTTCCACACCTTGCTTTATTTGAGTAGAATTTATTTCCTATTCTCTTCTGTAGGGAATTATAATATAATACATTAATTGACACAATAACGCTCATAAATTTTTCACGGTTTCATTTGTGAATTTTTGTGACAAAAGGAGATTCTTTAATGAACAAATTCGGATTAAGTTATTTACTAAAATTACTGCATATATCCCCCAAGAATTCTAAATAAATTGCATGACACTCCCTTTATTGGACAATATAATTACATACCCATAAATTTTATAAAATAATGAAAGGTGGTTGTCATATGTATTATGACAAGAATCAATAATGTTTAGTGTTTTAGGTTTGATTTTTTCATTGATGGTTATCATGTACCTTGCTTATAAAGGTTACTCAACAATCATAACAGCACCATTAGTTGCTCTCTTAACAATTATCATAACGACTGGTTTTGGCAGTCATCTCATGGCAAATTATACGGAAGTATACATGGTCGGTTTCGCAAACTTTATAAAAAGCTACTTTCCGCTTTTTATGACAGGTGCCATCTTCGCAAAGTTAATGGAAGAAGCGAACTACGCCAAATCCATTGCTTATTTCATAACAAATAAACTCGGAAAAAATAAAGCAGTATTAGCCGTTGTCCTATCTGGAGCATTTCTTACCTATGGGGGAGTTTCTCTCTTTGTCGTTGCCTTTATTCTTTATCCCATTGCATCTATGCTGTTTAAAGAAGCACAAATTCCAAAAAGACTTATCCCTGGCTCGATTGCTCTTGGCGCATTTACCTTTACAATGACCGCTATGCCAGGCTCTCCAGAAATCCAAAATGTAATACCAATCAAATACTTTGGAACTGATACCTTTGCTGCACCTCTTATTGGTATCCTTGCGAGTGCTCTTATGCTCACACTTGGTATGCTATGGCTTACTAGACGTGTGAAATCCGCCCAAAAAAACAAGGAAGGTTATGGCGACCATAACGATGAATTTATAGAGGAAGACTATAGCACTCTGCCTCATATAGCTAAAGCAGTCACTCCCATCCTTATCATTTTTGTAACGAATTTATTCTTTTCGAAAGTATTTTACGAAAATGTTGATGGCAGCTATCTGAATGATTTTAATACGACTCTAAGCAATGTTTCTGGCGTCTGGAGTGTTATCATCGCTCTCGTATTAGCAGATATATTTATCCTACTAACCAACTATAAAAAGATTAAAAACTTAAAATCCGTACTCGATATCGGTGTCTCGAATTCCTTCAAACCACTCTTAAACTCAAGTGCAATCGTTGGATATGGAAGCGTTATCAAGTCATTAGCGGCATTTACTACTATACAAGCCTTTATATTTGGTCTTTCATCCAATCCAATCATATCAGAAGCTCTATCTGTAAATTTAATTTGTGGATTGACGGCATCCGCCTCGGGAGGCCTTGGAATATCCCTCGATGCCTTGGCACCTACTTATTTGCAAATGAGTGATGCTTTAAATATTTCACCAGAGATTCTGCATCGAGTTGCTTCCCTGTCTTGTGGGGGATTAGATACCCTTCCTCATAACGGAGCTGTAATTACCACACTTGCTATTTGTGGCTTAACTCATAAGGAAGCTTATAAAGATATTTTTGTAACTTCTGTCGTGATTCCGATTTTCACAACAGCTGTCGTGGTTGTCTTACTCTCGCTTAAATTTGCAATTTAACTAGAGAGAAGAAACTTCCTATTTTTAATTCCTCTTTTTAAGTTTCTCTTTCAAATCTTCTATACAATATTCTTACTTATGATATCGCATTTTTATAAATAAAATAGTCTTAGATACGTTGCATAAGTATCTAAGACTATTTTATTTATTTTCCTTTATTCACTTCAAAACATAGAATATTCCCTCTTAACATATCTATAAAAATTAGCAAAAAAAGATAATAATTCACCACGTCATGTAGGTTTTCATTTTATTATTTGTTTCTTAATATTCTAACGATGTATTCTTATACTAAGGCAAACATTCTTCTCCTAAAAGATCATTTGGTAAAATCCTAGCAACTAATCGGTACATGATTCCTGGTCAAAAAGCATGGTTTGATATACTCTACCCCATTCTTTCTCGTATACTCAATCAAAATTTTATAGTAATCTTCTAGTACCTGATTCGTAGTAACAAAATCATGCATAAGAACAATATTATATGTATTAGGCAATAATAAACCGTTTGCCACTGGATCTGTTGACGCATTAATCGAATCTTTTATCGTATCTAATGTAAAATCTTTTTCGGTCTTTAATAAATACTCCCTGAAATCAAACGTCCAGTACACATCCATGGCGTAACTATATCCGCCCTCAATATACCACTTATATTGAATTTTACGATTAAATTTCTTGTAATACAAAAACTCTTGTAACCGCGCCTCATTTGCTCCCCCACGATGACCATATGGGAATCGAAATATCTTATATGTTCTTTCAGCCCCTGCATCATGATATAATTTTTCAAGAATAATCTCCTGCTTTTCAATTTCAACAATACATTCCGACTCTGTTAACTTATTAAAATCTGCATGGGAATAGCTATGATTCCCAATAACAGCCCCTCGCTTTACCGCATTGATTGCCTGAGAATAATTCAGTTCTACTTGCGTCCCTACAAAGAATAAGATTGGAGTTATCCCAATGCCAAATAAATAATCTAATATTTTATCTGTAATCTCTGATGGCCCATCATCAATCGTTAGATATGCTCTCCCCATTATACACACCTCTTCCTTTTCTTAATGAATGCACATATATTTGCATTTTTAATTTTCGTTTGATTTTGTAACCCTCTTTAGATCTATCAATTAAAGTATATGTTCTCTGCCACTCAAAGAGTACCCTATACTTTAACTCTAGAATTTACTTGTTACTCACTCTCATAAAATATAAGAAAATCAGCAGTAATTCCATCTATCTCAAATAGAATTCTGCTGATTTTCTTCTCTAACTAACCCTTTTTCGTAACTCTTCCTCTTTAATTCTGTTCCATCATCTGCAACTTTTCAATATAATCAAATCTCTTAATTTCCTTCGCATCTAACTCTTCTTTGTTCATATCGATTGCCATAATTCCATAACTATTATAGGTTGTATAATAATAGATTCCTTTTTCCTGACACATACAGGATGTATATAATGTCGTATCTTGAAGACCATCTGCCATTACAGAACCTTTTGGCATTGCAACATTATTAAGCATATGGTAAAACTGACTTATTCCCGTTTCTAAATCTTCGGTCTCTGCACATCTGGATTTTAAATATGCTATTCTTACAAAACGATCAACCCCGGAAAATCCTCCTCCCAATCCATTTGTTCCACCACCTACGCCTAATGGTTTCAATTCCTTTTCTCCCCATTTCGTAGATTCCGGCTGAATTGGTGTTGTTTTTATATATTCGTTTAAATTTGTCAAATGCCAGTCAAAGGTTGGAGAATTCGTTAATACTCCAATTGGGTTTTCATACACGGCGAATCTTTCTTTCGTCTTTTCAATTACAATTGACTTTCCATTCTTATCTGCTGCTATCCAATGAAGGGTTGGAAGTGGTGTCTTTTCATTGATTGGAACCGCAATTAATTCTACATTTGGAAGCTCTTTTTTTACCTCATCTACCGTTTCAAAATTTGATAAAATCCATAAAATCAAATCATAAGGAGCCAGATTTATTTTTCCCGAAACCGTTTTTTCTTCCAGATAAGAGTATCCTGGAAAATTAAGACCTGCACAGCCTAGTCCCTTTTCATTCATCGCATCTGCAAAAGCTGGATACTCATCAATAACCGATGCCATACCTATGATTGCATATTTATTTTTTTTCATAGTGCCGGTAACTCGATCTCTATATTCATAATTTCTAGGCACTAACGTAACTGCCTGGTTAAAGGAATAAGACAAATCCATATTCCTTCCAAATAAATGATATCCATCTTTCGTTTTTACTGTTAATGCCGTACACATAATGATTTCCTCCTAAAGAATATTCTCTGACTTATATTTATCAAAATAAGTAATATTATTCGTATCTTTTCGGTTTTTTCTAAGTTCAACTATAAGTTGCCATGTTAAACGCTTTCCAAAAATTATAAAGAAAATTACTGACTCATTATAAAACGAAATCGAACGCTTAATTTGATTATCAAATAGTTAGCTACATTAAGCATAAGTAAGAGAGCAAGAGGTACGCCCTTATTTATGGTACGGTTCTGCGTATCATGTCTAAAGAAGAGTAAAAAATTCATACTTAATCTCACGTCACTATTTGCAAGTGGCTTTATCTCACTCTCATCTAGTATGTAACTTTTATTATCTACTCTAACAAAAAGAGGAACTATTTCATCATTTTCAACGAAATAGCTCCTCTTTTTTTACTTAGAATTTTTATTCAGTAAAACTCTCGAGCAATATATCACTTAACGTCCACTGTGTTCCACGCATGTTCTGGCCTCTTATACAAAAATACTTTGCAAGACAAATTGATTCATGTGAACATAGATAATCCTAAGCATTTTCCATGCTCAACATCCTGTATCCACAATATTAATTGATTATTGTGTTATTTTTCAATACAAGGACTGGTTTTTCAGTACCATCCCCTGCCAAATCTGGTCTA
>CALZJY010000065.1 GCA_945787925.1 uncultured Anaerosporobacter sp.
CTTTACATTTACGGATGCTTTGGCCACTTTATCATTTACTAATACTCTGCCTGCGTCACAAGCTTCGTTGGCAACCGTTCTTCTCTTAATCAGCCTTGATACTTTTAAGAATTTGTCTAATCTCATACTCTTCTCCAATCCTATGTTTCTATTTCTATCTGAACACGACTTCTTTTAGAGGGCATGAATTTCGTGTATTTAAGAAAAAGGATGACCCAGGTCGGACCATCCTTTAAATAACTATTCTTATGCGTTCACAGCATCTTTTAAAGCTTTACCAGCTTTAAATTTAGGAGCTTTAGAAGCAGCAATTGTCATAGTTTTACCAGTTTGAGGGTTTCTACCTTCTCTAGCTGCTCTTTCAGATACTTCGAAAGTACCAAATCCAACTAATTGAATTTTTTCTCCTTTTGTTAATTCTTCAGTTACAACATCAACAAAAGCTTTTAATACTTTTTCAGAATCTTTTTTAGATAATTCAGTTCTTTCTGCAATTGCAGCAACTAATTCAGTTTTGTTCATGGAATTACTCCTCCTCTAAAAGATAGTATTATTATATAATCAATTCGATTACTTTATCCGTCCCCACAGAGCCAAAAGCTCATCTATGGACATATCGTTAAGTCGCTTGCCTTGTAAAATAGCGAGTTTCTCAACACTTACAAATCTATTTATAAACTTATCTATAGCATTTGTCAAGGAATTTTCTGCATTTAGCCCTAAAAACCTTGATAAATTTACCACACTAAATAACAAATCCCCATATTCATCCATAATATCGTCTAAAGCCCCATTTTTCCTAGCTTTTTCAAGCTCTTCCAGTTCCTCAAGCACCTTCTCTTTTGCACCCTCGTAAGTCGGAAATGTAAACCCGACACTGGCAGCTTTCTTTTGGACCTTCTGTGCGCGGATCGTCGACGGAAGTGCCTTTGCCACCCGCTGCATTCCTTCTCCCACGCTCTCCTCGTTCTTCTCCTTCTTCTTGATCTCTTCCCAGCTTGCGGATACTTCGCGGCTCGTCGATGCTCCTGTCGTTCCAAATACATGTGGATGGCGTCTTACCATCTTTTCTGCAACTTCAGAAATTACGTCTTCCATCGTAAAGATGCCCTCTTCTTCTGCAATCACGCTATGCATGACCACCTGTAACAGTACGTCTCCTAACTCTTCCCTAAGGTTCTTATAGTCGCCGGAAGCCTCATATTCCTTGATTCCTTCTACGACTTCATACGCTTCTTCAATCATGCAGTTCTTAAGGCTCCCATGGGTCTGTTCACGGTCCCACGGACAGCCGTCCTTTGCACGAAGTCGCTTTATGATGGCTACGAATTCTTCATACGAGTATTTCTGTTCCATAGTAATTCCTCCTTTTTTATGTATGCAATTTCTTATACAAGAATGAGAAGAAACAAAAAACTCCGACAAACGATAACGCCTTCGGAGTTTCTATTTATATTATTGTTCTAATTGACGTCCTAAGAAGCCTGCAGCTGCATGAGCTAATTTCGCTTCTACTTCGCCTAATTTTACTTTTGGATCCTTTGTTAAAATGATAACCGCACCAATTGCATCGCCTTCACTAATGATTGGACTAATAACTTCATATTTATATTCTTCTTCATCATTTGTGATCTTTTTATAGTTTTTGTCATCAGAAGATCTCATAATGCTTTCACGTTGATTAATCGCTTCTTCTAATTCTTTGCTGATAGATTTAGAAACAAGGTCTTTTTTTGTAGCACCAGCTGCTGCAATTAAAGTATCTCTATCAGCGATGCAAACGATATGGCCTGTAGTTTGTGCTAAGGAATCTGCGTATTGTTTTGCAAACTGACTTAACTCACCAATTGGTGAATATTTTTTAAGAATGATTTCTCCTTCACGGTCTGTGAAGATTTCTAAAGGATCTCCTTCACGAATTCTTAAAGTTCTTCTAATTTCTTTTGGGATTACAACGCGGCCCAAATCATCTATTCTTCTTACGATACCAGTTGCTTTCATAATGTTTCCTCCATTTAACATTTATCAATATACAGTGCGTTATATTTATAGTGTTAGTAAAATTGAGAAATTTATACATTAATATTACATTTTTCACCTTGCCTAACCTACAATATCCCGGCTGTATGTACTCATAACGTACCCCTCTAAATCGTTATACGTTACTTCTGCTGGAGAAACTCAGATTTTATGTAAAAAAAGGTAACTAAGAGAAAATATTACTTAGTTACCTTTTTAGTATACCATATTTTGATAGACTTTCAATCTAAAATTTGATATTTTTAGCAAAAAAATCAATTTTTTTGTAATAAATATACAACTTTCGTCAAGAACAGCCCCTTGCCCTCCACTGTCTTTCCTGCTTTTTGTCGATTCTTAGTCTTAAAAACCTCAGAAATACTCTCAGGAGTCCGTTCTCCCTTGCCGATTTCTAACAGGGTGCCTGTCATGATTCTTACCATATTATAAAGGAAGCCATCTCCTTCATACGTAATCACCACCGCATTCCCACAGCTTGCAATCTCAACCTTAGAAAGGGTCTTAACCGTGCCTCTTCCGTCTGGCATCTTCGATGCAAACCCTGCAAAATCATGGGTTCCTTCTAACAATGCAGCACCACGGCGCATGGCTTTAAGATCAAGACTTCCCTTTACAAACAGGCTTGTCTCACGAGCAAACACATCTTCATGGTCACCTATCGTGATATGATATTCATATTGTTTCGAGACCGCGCTATAGCGGCTATGAAACTCCGCAGGAACTTCCTCTGCACTCACTACTTGGATATCCTTTGGAAGGCGCTTGTTTACTTCTACCTTTAAGGACGTAACATCAACGGTCTGCCTTGTCTTAAAGTTTGCCACCTGTCCATAGGCATGAACGCCTGCATCCGTCCTTCCAGAACCTGTGAGCATGACGTTCTCGTTAAGAATGGCTCCTAACTCCTGCTCTAACAGTCCTTGGATCGAGACGGCTGCCTGCTCTTTCCCTAGACGCTGCCACCCTTGATACCTCGTCCCATTATATTGAATCACTAACTTAATATTCATATCGTTCTTACTCTAAATATGGAAGGTAATGTTCTTCCACTTGCTTGTATCCTGAGTCACCTTATACCCAGAAGACCATGTCTTATATTTCTCTGCAAATACCTTGTTACGTTCTTGCTCGATGATCTGCTCTTTCTTCGCATTGGTTGCTTCTTCATCAAATGCGCTGATTAGCTTTATAATCACGAATCCAGAATCCGTTTCGATCACCTTGCTGATCTCTCCTTGTTTCAAGGCAAAGGCAGCCTCCTCGATCTGTGGATAATCGCCTTTTCCAAACGTAAGCTCTACTTCCGGCTGGTCTGTGTTGGAAGTAGCAAAGCTGCTAAAGTCTTCTGCCTGTAACGCTTCCTCTCTTAACTTTTCTGCCTGTTTCTTTGCATCTTTTTTCTTTTGTTCATCAAGGTCGATTTGATTGCCCTCTTTGTCTGTTCCTTTTGTCATCACTTCAAGAAGCTGTACCTTGATTTGTTTTGCCTGGTCATTGCTGATGTTCGTGTTTACTTCGTTTGTCGCAATGTTATATACCTTTTGGGCTAGGTAGTTTTCTTCTAGCACCTTTTGCACCATGTCTTGTGTGATGCCATATTTCTGTTGGTCTTCCTTCGTAATCTTAGACATATAGTCTCTTGCGGACGCTTCTACTTCGTTTACTTCATCCTGCTCTAAGCCAATCTTAAGCTCTGCTGCCTCTTGTTTGATGATTTTGATTTGTGTAATTTGGTCGATAACCTCTTGCTTTGCCTGTTCTCCAAACGTTTCCTTATCGGAAATCTTCTGTTCCCAAACTTCTCCTCCTGCAATCGGTTCATATTTATTCTTAATCTGTAACAGGTAAATCAATGTCTCACGATATGTTACCTGCTCGGATCCTACTTTTAATACATTGTCATCTAATTTCAGTCCTTCTGTTTCGACTGTGGTATTTTCTTGATGCTCAGAGGAATCCCCTAGGTTCTTTTCCTGCACTACAGGCGGTTTCGTGGCTTCCTCTTTTTGTTCCTTCTTACTACAGCTAGCCATGGAACCTGCCATGCTAGTAAGCAATGCCATTGTGGCTACAAAACGTAAACCTGTTTTTAAACTTCTCATCTTTCCTCCACAAAATACGTTTTATTTGCAATAGAGTATACTTGATTCCCTATGGAAACGCAAGCCTATTTTTCCCCTTCTAATTTCATTTCCTTGATTGTCGTAAGCACGCTCTTAATCAGCTCGAATAAGGAAATGGCATCTAGCTTCTGTTTTGCATTTTCGCGTTTATCCAAATGATAGATAAAGGTTGGCGTCGTTCCTCTTTCCATTGTAAGCGCTCCTTTATAGGACTCTAACAAGGCCGGAATCTTCGTAACGTCTAATGGTGCCTGTGCATACATCATCATGCGTACTTTCTTGCCTTTGTGGACCATTTTCGTCACATACGCCTCATGAGCGACCGATTTTAAATATGCGATGTTTAGCAAGTTGTTTACTGCATGTGGCATTTCTCCAAAACGGTCTAATAGTTCCTCTTGCATATCCATAAGCTCATCCTCACTTGAAATCTCTGCAATGCGCTTATAGACATCGAGTTTTTGGAACTCGCTCTTAATATACGTTGGCGGAATGAATGCATCTAAATCCATATCTACCGTAGTTTCAAATAAATCTTCATGAGTCGTTTCGCCCTTTAATTCTTTGACTGCTTCATTTAACATCTTGCAGTAAAGGTCGTATCCGACTGCCTCCATATGTCCGTGCTGTTTCTGTCCTAACAGGTTTCCTGCTCCACGAATCTCTAAGTCACGCATCGCAATCTTGAATCCGGAACCCAATTCCGTAAACTCCTTGATTGCCTGCAAGCGTTTTTCTGCCACTTCCCTTAATACCTTGTCTCTGCGGTACATAAGGAAGGCAAAGCTTGTTCGATTGCTTCGTCCTACACGGCCTCTTAGCTGGTAAAGCTGGGACAAGCCTAAACGGTCTGCATCATCAATGATTAGCGTATTGGCATTGCCGATATCGAGACCTGTCTCGATGATTGTCGTGGATACCAGGACGTCGATCTCTCCATTGATGAATCCAAACATGATTTGTTCTAATTCCCTCTCGCTCATCTGTCCGTGGGCAAAGCTTACCGTTGCCTCTGGCACTAATGCCTGGATGCGCATTGCCACTTCATCAATATCGTTTACCTTGTTATATACATAGTATACTTGGCCATCTCTTGCAAGCTCGCGGTGGATGGCTTCCCGAATAATCTCGTCATTATGCTCTAATACATAGGTCTGGATTGGCATACGGTCCACTGGTGGTTCTTCTAATACGCTCATATCTCGAATTCCGATCAAACTCATATGAAGCGTTCTTGGAATTGGGGTTGCAGATAAGGTCAGTACATCTACATCGCCCTTTAGTTGTTTGATTTGTTCTTTATGCTTTACGCCAAAGCGTTGCTCTTCATCGACGATTAACAAGCCTAGATTCTTAAACTCGATGTCCTTCGAAAGCACACGGTGCGTTCCGATGATGATATCTAACGTTCCTTCCTTTAACTGCTCGATTGCCTGCTTCTGCTGTTTTGGGGTACGGAATCTAGACATCATTTCGATTCGTACCGGGAAGTCCTTCATACGTTGTACGAAGTTATTGTAATGCTGTTGGGCAAGGATCGTCGTCGGTACTAAGAATACGACCTGCTTGCTGTCCATGACTGCCTTGAATGCCGCACGGATCGCGATTTCTGTCTTTCCATATCCTACGTCACCGCAGATTAGGCGGTCCATGATTTTCTTGCTCTCCATATCCCGTTTCGTATCCATGATTGCACGAAGCTGGTCATCGGTCTCTTCATATGGGAACATTTCCTCAAACTCATTCTGCCATACGGTATCTTCTCCAAACTGATAACCTTCTTTTTCCTGGCGAAGGGCATAGAGCTGCACGAGTTCCTTGGCGATTTCTTGGACTGCACCTTTTACCTTCTTCTTCGTATTCTTCCACTCTAAGGAATTTAGCTTGTTTAGTTTCGGCTTCTTGGCATCCGCACCTGCATACTTTTGCAGTACTTCAAGCCCTGTGGCAAGGATATATAAGACGCCGCTTCCTGCATATTCGATTTTCAAATAATCCTTTGTGATGCCATCCACTTCAATCTTTTCAATGCCTCGGTAAATTCCTAAGCCGTGGTTTTCATGCACCACATAGTCTCCGATATTTAAGTCCGTAAAGCTATGGACCTTGCTTCCTTCGTAGGATTTCTTCTTTGCCTTCTTCTTTTTCTTTGCACCAAAGATATCGGTCTCAGAGATGATGACGAACTGGATTGCTGGATATTCAAACCCGCGATGGAGCGGACCAGAACTTACATAGATTTCTCCTGGCTGTATTTCACGATCGAAATCCTCGCTATAAAAGGCATTTAGATCATAGTCCCTTAAGTCCTCGCTCAATCGTTTCGCACGGCTTCTCGTATTGGAAATCAATACGATCTTATAGTTCTTTTCCTTCCATGCCTGTAAATCCTTTACTAACACATCAAAGTTCTTATTATACGGGCTTACGCTCTTTACCGTTAAATCATAGCTTCTTGCAGCTACAAAATTCGTCTCCTTATGAGCTAACGTACTAAGCATCACAAGACGTTTGCTCATTAACTTCTGGCAAAGTTCCGTATAGGAATAAATCGCATTGGTCTGGCTTGGAAGGATGTAACCGGATTCTAATCGTCCTGCCATGCCTTCTTGGAACTCAAGCTCTACCACTTGTGCCTTTTCATCCATTCTCATTGTCTCATCTAAGAAGAAAATGGAGTTTTCCTTTGTAAAGTAATCAAAGAAGGATACGGTATGCTGGAAGAAATATGGCACATAGCTGTCCATTGCAACCGATCCATGATATTCTCCTACACGTTCTAGGAACTCACCGATGATTTCCTTAATCCTTCTTGCTTCTTCTAATTTGCCTTGCTTCTTTAGGGAGGCATAATACTCCTCAAACTCCTCAGAAATCCGTTTCTTTCCGACTTCAATCATCGTTTTGTCAAAGATAAATTCCGTTGCAGGATATACCGTAAGCTCTTCCACCTGTTCAATCGAACGCTGGCTGTCTACATCAAACGAACGAATCGTGTCAACCTCGTCATCCCAGAACTCAATTCGGTAAGGCACCTCTTCGGTTAATGGGAACACATCAAGAAGCCCGCCTCGGACTGCAAACTGTCCTGGCGTCTCCACTTGGACGCATCGTTCATATCCTAACAACATCAACTCTGCTACTAACCCATCGATCTCCACGATTTCCCTTTCCTTAATCGTAAGGATGCGTGGACGGAACAACTCTAATGGAAGAATCCGATCCATTCCTCCATCGATCGTCATTATGATAGTCGTTGGCTCTTGGCTCAAAATGCGTTTTAGGATCTTTAGCCGTTCCTTCACAATCGCATGCCCATGGATATCTGCGCTATAAAAGATGATATCCTTGGCAGGATAGAGATACACCTCTTTCTCATAAAGAAACATATCATCATAAATCTCTTTTGCTTTTAGCTCATTATACGTCACGATGATACGGAACGGATATCCTTCCGAAAGTCCCGCCATCAAATGGCATTTTTGTGAATCAATACAACCGCTGATTGCTAGTGGCACGATGTCTGATTTTAAATCCTGCTTAATCTCCTTATATTCTATCAATTTATTGAGCGGATCAAAAAAAGTTCTCATAGCTCCTCCAATAAAACCATTATGCTTTCTTATTGTATTTATTCATTGCTGCATCGATCTCTTTTGTAAGCATGATCTCTACTGCATCTGCAACCTTCTCTTTCGTTTCTACTAATACGTCCTGCTCTTCCTTTGAGAATTTTCCTAATACGTAGTCTGCAAGATCCCATCCTTGTGGCTTGTTGCCTACGCCTACTTTGATTCTTGGGAATACGTCTCCACCAATCATTTGGATGATGTTCTTGATTCCGTTATGTCCGCCTGCGCTTCCTTTCTTACGGATGCGAAGCTGTCCTACATCAAGACTGATATCATCATAAATTACGATTAAGTCTTCTGGATCTACCTTATAAAAATGAAGCAGCTGCTGCACGCTTTCTCCGCTTAAATTCATATATGTTTGAGGCTTTGCAATTATTACTTTTTGTCCTTCGATATAGCCAGTTCCACAAACCGCCTTGTGTTTTTCAAAATCTAAAGGGATGTTATATTTTCTTGCAATCTCATCGATACAATCAAATCCAATGTTATGTCTTGTCCCTTCATATTGTCTTGTCGGATTCCCTAGTCCTACGATAATGTACATACTTTCTTCCTCTATTCTATTCTTGTATTCTTCTCTTATTTTTTACATACGATAAGGTCCACCGCATTGCTACGCTGGACTATTTCCTTTTTATTATACCCCATTTTCAAAGAAGTTACTAGGAGGCGTTTATATAGAAAGGAGTAGTCTCGATTGTGCGAAACCACTCCTTCTTACTATCTAATATCCTTGATATTGATTTTTATGAAGATATTTTTCCTTAGTAGCCAAGCCGCCTCGTATATGGCGTTCTGATTTGTTGAGGTCTAATACAACTCTAGCCCTGTCTGCTAAAGAGGGGTTAATTTGAATCAAACGTTCTGTGACATCTTTATGCACGGTCGATTTGGAGATTCCAAACTTCTTTGCTGTCTGTCTTACCGTCGCATTATATTCAATAATATAATTGGCGATGTCTACAGCTCTTTCCTCTATGTATCCCTTCAAGAGAAATCCCCCTATGATACTTGTTTTTACATTGTATGCATAGGAAGATGAGAATAGACGCTCTTAGCTTGTACCTTATT
>CALZJY010000066.1 GCA_945787925.1 uncultured Anaerosporobacter sp.
GGAACAGAAATATAAAGAAGCGTATCGAAGCTGTGATTGCAGAAAGTGGATTAGTATTATTAAGACATGTAATCTTCATAAGGCGGAATTAAAGCAAAGAGGTAAGAAACTCTCTGCAGCAGATCGCAAATATAGCAAGCTTGCAGAAGAAAGCTTGTTTACCGAGTTTTCGATTCCGCTCGATATTCCGAAAGAAGAAGTAAAAGAATATATTGAATCCTATGTGGAAAAATAGCTTGACGCTATACAGGAAAAGGTATATAATACCAAAAAAACACAAACCGTTGATCAAGAGTAGTAGCCTTTTCTAGGCACGCAAAGAGAGCTGCAGGTGGTGGGAATGTGGCCGTGCAACAATTGGTGAATGGACTTGAGAGGGCAAACCGAATGCTTTCGTACAGTTGTGAAAGTGGAGTAGGGGCGACGTTAGCGAACGTTATGGCGCAATATGTATGCTAGTACAGGAGAGAGAGCATCAGAATCATACTGATGAAAATAGGTGGCACCGCAGAAGAATAATAGCTTCTGTCCTATGTTTAGATGACATAGGACGGGAGTTTTTTTAATGCATAGGAAGTTGCATTAAACTCTCCGGGGGCTGTTCTAAAGGTTTTTTACTAGCAAGTATAATATGACAAAAAGGAGAACGAGCTATGAGGGAATTATTAATGGGCAATGAAGCAATTGCAATGGGAGCTTTGATGGCAGGAGTACAAGTCGTGTCTGGATATCCAGGAACACCATCGACAGAAGTATTAGAGACTGTTGCCAAGAGAAATCCTGGAGAGATTTATGTAGAGTGGTCGATTAATGAGAAAGCAGCATTAGAAGTGGCTGCAGGAGCTTCCTATTCGGGAGCAAGAACGATGGTAACGATGAAGCAGGTGGGATTAAATGTAGCATCCGATCCGTTGATGTGTGTAAATTATATCGGAGTTAAGGGTGGGATGGTAATTTTAGTTTGTGATGATCCTGGTCCAATTTCTTCACAAACAGAGCAAGATACGAGACATTTTGCAAAGTATGCAAAAATCCCAGTATTTGATCCAGTGGATGCAAGAGAAGCATACGAAATGATCCAGACCGCATTTGAGTATTCTGAAAAATACGAAACACCAGTGATTTTCCGTTCTACGACAAGGGTATCGCATTCCTGTGCCTCGATTGAAGTAGGAACGTTTCCAGTACATAAACAGCCGGAAGGCTTCATAAAACATAAGAAGTGGGTTATATTCCCGAAACTAAGTTATCAAAATAAACTCAAGCTAGAACAAAGAGAAGAAGTGCTAGCAAAAGACTTTTCTGAATTATCTTATAACCAAGTAACAGGAGAAGGGAAAGTAGGAATCGCCTGTGGAGGTGTTTCGTATACATACATAAAAGAAGAGCTAAATAAGACAGAAGAAAACTATAAGTTATTTAAAGTTGCAACGCCATTTCCGTTTCCAGAACGACTTGCAGAACAGTTTTTAGAAGGATTAGAAAAGGTGCTTGTATTTGAGGAGCTAGATCCAGTAATTGAAGATGCATTAATTTATCTTTGTGGAAAGAAACAGTTAACGATTGAATTCTTTGGAAAACGAAACGGTTTCGTTCCAAATGCAGGAGAGCTTTCGACTTTGATTGCATCCCAGTGCATTAGCAAGTTCTTTGGAAAAGATTATGAAAACAAAGTGGCTTCTTTTGCGGATGCGCCAAAGCTTCCAATTCGTCCTCCTGTATTATGTGCAGGTTGCCCTCATAGAGCATCCATCTATGCGGTAAAACAAGCGATGAAAGGTAAGAAGGCGGTATTTTGTGGGGATATCGGATGCTATACATTAGGAAATGCAGCTCCACTTGATATGGTAGATACTTGTCTTTGCATGGGCGCAGGCATCACGATTGCGCAAGGAATCGAGCGAGCAGGAAACGGTTCCACGAACATTGCATTTATCGGAGACTCTACGTTCTTCCATACTGGAATTGTAGGACTCATTAATGCAGTATATAACAAGACGGATGAAATGATCGTAATCTTAGATAACTCCACGACGGCAATGACGGGGCATCAGACAAACCCAGGAATCGGCAAGACTGTAATGGGAGAGGTTGCACCAGTGGTCAGCATAAAGAAGCTAGTAGAGGCAATCGGAGTATCTTATTTGAAAGAAGTAGACCCTCTTGACCAGAAAGAGGCAGTAAAGGCAGTGCAGGAAGCACAAGCAGTAGATGGCGTAAGGGTAATCATCTTTAAGTCTCCATGTATTGCAATCACAAAGAAGCGGGAAGAAATGTCCGTATGTACTGGCAAATGTACTGGATGTAAGAAGTGTATTCGTGAATTAGGATGTCCAGCGTTATTTATGCAAGACGGAACGATTCAAATCGATAAAAGCGTATGTACCGGATGTGGCTTATGTAGCCAGGTATGTCCATTTGGAGTGCTAAAGAAGGAGGAAGACTAGTATGATTAACTGTGTATTATGTGGAGTCGGAGGACAGGGGACGGTATTAGCCTCTAGAATCCTTGCGGCGGCAGCAATGAAAAAAGGGGAATTCGTACAGACAGCAGAAACAATCGGCATGGCGCAACGTGGCGGATGCGTAGTAAGCCATGTACGAATTGGAGAAGATGCAGTAGCATCGCTAGTACCTCTTGGAAGTGCAGATGTGATTATCGCATTTGAGCCAAGTGAGGCAGTAAGGGCGCTACCTTATTTGAAACAAGATGGAATTGTCGTTACATCGGACCGTGCAATCCAACCAGTAACCGTATCCTTATCAGGAGAAAGTTATGAGGGAGAGGAAATGCTTTCTTATCTAAAAGAAAAGGTAGCACATTGCTATGTGATTGATACAGAACGAATCATTGAAGAATGTGGTTCCATCAAGCCATTAAACGTAGCATTAGTCGGTGCTGTTGCGAAAAGCGGAGCCATCGGTATTTCTGTCGATGAAGTGGAAGAGATTTTGAAAGATAAAGTAAAACCAGCATTTTTAGAAATGAATAAAAAAGCATTGATGATCGGAGGAGAAGCATTATGAGAATGAGCAATGAGACATTAGAACAAATTAAAGTGCAAATGCGTCGTGTCATGGATGCGGGTGGATTTTATGCGAAGAAATTAGAAGGAATCAACATTGATGACATTAAGACACAGGAAGACTTTGAAAAGCTCCCATTTTCTGAAAAGGATAATCTGCGTGATGCCTATCCACTAGGATTAGCAGCAGTGCCTGAAGAGGAAATCGTGCGAATCCATTCTTCCTCTGGGACAACAGGAACACCGGTCATCATTCCGTATACACAACAAGATGTAGAAGACTGGGCAATGTTATTTGCAAGATGTTATGAAATTGCAGGATTGACAAAAACAGATCGTATTCAGATTACTCCTGGATATGGGTTATGGACTGCCGGAATCGGTTTTCAGTTAGGTGCAGAAAGATTTGGTGCAATGACAGTTCCGATGGGGCCTGGAAATACAGACAAACAGATTAAGTTCATGGAAGACATGAAGTCTACTGTCCTTTGTGCAACTTCTTCCTATGCGTTATTATTAGCAGAAGAGATTGAAAAGAGGAAGTGCAAAGACAAGGTACATCTAAGAAAAGCAATTATCGGCTCGGAGCGTTGGGGCGAGAAGATGCGTAAGAGAATCGCAAATGAACTTGGTGTTGAGTTATATGATATTTACGGCCTTACAGAAGTATATGGTCCAGGAATTGCGATTAACTGTGAGCATAATACGGGAATGCATTACTTTGATGATTACTTATACTTTGAAATTATCGATCCAAAGACAGGAAAGAACCTTCCAGACGGTGAGCTTGGTGAATTAGTAATCACGACTCTTAAGAAACAAGGTGCTCCACTTATTCGTTATCGTACACATGACCTTACAAGAATCGTTCCAGGAAAATGTCCATGTGGAAGAGAATATCCAAGAATCGATGTAATCCTTGGACGTACCGACGATATGGTAAAAGTAAAGGGTGTCAATATCTTCCCTGGTCAGATTGATGATATATTAAAGGAAATCGATGGCGTTTCCAGCGAGTATCAAGTATTTATCGACCATATGGATGGGAAAGACCAGATGACATTATTTTTTGAAACAGAATGTACGGGAGAGGATAGAAAAGTATTAGAAAAAGAAGTGCGTATTCGTGTAAAAGAAAAGATTGGGTTAACAGTAATTCCAAAAGCAGAAGGAATTGGCGATCTTCCAAGAAGCGAGAAGAAATCCACTCGTATCTTTGATTATCGTTATTAATAAGAAAAATAGCAGCATCCTTTATTGGGGTAAAAAAATGCGGGAGTGCGATAGGAGTCGTACTTCCGCATTTTGCATTCCTAATTCAGTTTAATAAAGAACATCAAAAATCGAGCTATTCACAAGGGTATGCCAAATCGAATTGGGATCGTTTAAATGGTTTACTACATATATAAATAATCCAAGAACGGCACATCCGGCAATGAAGCCGAGGATGCCAGTGATTAATCCAACCAGTGCTATTGTCGGCATTTTCTTTACGCTTCCTTGTTTGGCTTGAGATTTGCTGATAAATGCTAAAGCAATTGCAGGGATGGAAAGGATGATTCCACCAATTCCGTAGAATAAGCTTGCAAAGATTGAAACAATACCAAAGATAAGGCTTGCAATTCCATAACCATTGGTTTGGGATTGTGGGCCATAATATGTATATTGTGGCATTGGATTGCCGTACATGTTGGGGTTACGTTGCATAGTGGGATTGCCGTACATGTTGGGATTAGGTTGCATAGTAGGATTGCTGTACATGTTGGGACCACCTTGCATAGTAGGGTTTCCGTGCATGTACTGGTCTTGGTTTGACTGTGCAGTTCTGGTATAGTCAAAAGAATCTGTGTTTTCTTTGTCTAATGAAACAGGGTTGTTCTCTTTGTTCATTATAGAATCCTCCTTAAATACTCCTTAAATATATGGAAAAAGTATATCATAAAGCAAATGGTGAAACAATATATTTTAAATTCATATAGTCCGTAAGTTGGAAATTTGTTATAATTTAATTATGGGCAGCAGGTTAGGAAAGGGGTCTTTTCTATGAACATTCTACTAGTAGGGTTTGATGGGAGTAGGAATTCTTCCAAGTTACTACTAGACTTAATTGCTCCTAGGTACTATCAGGATAAGCTGTATTTAGATACTCTTGAATCACGGGCGATCGAAGAAGTTTTTGCCCATATGGAACGAAAGCCATATGAATATGTGATTTTCTTCTCTATGAAAGAAGAGGTACAGGGGAACGAGATTGGATTTGTACGAAATGCTGCGAAGAATGGGGATGTGTTATCAAGTAATTTTCCTTATGACGAGATGATACATTTCCTTAGTGAATCACAAGTTTCTTCCAAAGTGGAAGAAGGTGGAGAAGAGAGCCTTGCCAATACGATTTATTATGGCGGGTTAGAATACATGAAGCAAAAACAGCTAGGGACAAAATGCATATTAATAAAGCTGCCAGTTATTACGAAGATGGATGTTATGGAACTTTCTAGTCAGATCACGAAATATTTTTCGATACTAGTAAAAGGAAAGCAGACTTCCTCCCAATTGGAAAAAGAGTAAGAAAATGCTTGTAACTTTCTAGGGTTTTGTGGTACATTAGTAAGGAGGTTTTTGAACCATTTTTTTTGTGTGCAAAAAACTTTCTTAAGGTATCGTATTCTGAGTAGATTGACAAGCTATTAGCAGGCAATGAAAAAGAGGGAGACGATGCTCGTACTCTAGAATAATTACAGAAAGGCATGAGTTGACTGTGAACGAATATAAAAGAGTTTTATTAAAACTAAGTGGAGAAGCTTTAGCCGGAGAGAAAAAAACTGGATTTGATGAAGAAACTTGTATCAGAGTTGCAAATCAAGTAAAGCAATTAGTGAACCAAGGAATCGAAGTTGGTATCGTAATTGGTGGCGGAAACTTCTGGAGAGGAAGAACAAGCCAAACAATCGATCGTACAAAAGCTGACCAAATCGGTATGTTAGCAACAGTAATGAACTGTATCTACGTATCTGAAATTTTCCGTTTTGTAGGAATGGATACTCAAATCTTAACTCCATTTGAATGCGGTTCAATGACAAAATTATTCTCTAAGGATAGAGCAAATGAATGTTTTAAAGCAGGCAAGGTAGTATTCTTTGCTGGCGGTACAGGACATCCTTATTTCTCAACAGATACAGGACTTGTACTTCGTGCAATTGAAATGGATGCAGATGTAATCCTTTGCGGTAAAGCAATCGATGGTGTTTACGATAGCGATCCGAAAGTAAACAAAGATGCTAAGAAATACGATGAAGTATCAATTCAAGAAGTACTTGATAAGAAATTAGCAGTAATCGATTTGACAGCTACAATCATGTGCTTAGAAAATAAAATGCCATTATTGGTATTTGGTGTGAATGAAGAAGATAGCATTGTAAATTCCGTAACAGATAAATTTAGCGGTACTAGAGTTACTGTATAACAGTGACTTTAAGATTATAATAAGGTTTTAGAAGTAGGAGGATTCTTATATGGATTCAAGAATGCAACAATATGAAGTAAAGATGCAAAAATCTTTAGATAGCTTAAATTCCGAATATTCAAATATTCGTGCAGGTAGAGCTAATCCACATTTATTAGATAAACTTACAGTTGAGTACTATGGTGCACCATCACCTTTACAATCTGTAGCAAATATCTCTGTGCCAGAAGCGCGTGTAATCATGATTCAGCCTTGGGAAGCAAGCTTAATCAAAGAAATCGAAAAAGCAATCATCTGTTCCGATTTAGGTCTTACTCCATCTAACGATGGTAAAGTAATTCGTTTAGTATTCCCTGAATTAACAGAAGAAAGACGTAAAGACTTAGTAAAAGACGTTAAGAAAAAAGCAGAAAACGCAAAAGTTGCTGTTCGTAACATCCGTAGAGATGCAAACGATGGTTTCAAGAAATTAAATAAAGCAAACGAACTTACTGATGATGAATTAAAATCATTAGAAGATCAAGTACAAAAATTAACAGACAGATTTGTTAATGAAATTGAAAAAACAATGGAAGCTAAATCAAAAGAAATCCTTACAATCTAAGTATTTCTTCATTTAGGGGGACGTATTTTGTTCTGAAATTGACAAAATACGTCCTACTTTCATATTATCGGCCGATAGGAGGAACTTGTTATGGCGGACACAATTAATACAAAAGGACAAAAGGTCCCAACTCATGTTGCGTTGATCCTAGATGGAAATGGAAGATGGGCAAAGAAACGCTTTATGCCAAGAAACTTTGGGCATAAGCAAGGAAGTAAGAATGTTGAGAAGATGTGTGAAGTGGCATGGAACCTTGGAATTAAATACTTCACAGTATATGCATTCTCTACAGAAAACTGGGGAAGACCACAGGAAGAAGTAGATGAACTAATGCGTCTTCTTCGCAAATACATGGAAGATTGTATCGAACGTACCTCTAAAAACAATATGAGAGTACGTATTATCGGTGACAAAAAGGGTCTTCCAGAAGATTTACAACAAAGCATTGCGCAGTTAGAAGAAAAATCGTCTGTCAATACAGGTCTTAACTTTACAATTGCATTAAACTATGGTTCTCGTGATGAAATCAAGAGAGCAATGCAAGAAATTGCAGCAGAGGTAAAAGAAGGAAAAGTATCTCCAGAAGAAATTACACAAGAAATGATTTCTAGTCATTTAGATACTTGTGAACTTCCAGATCCGGATTTGCTAATCCGTACAAGTGGAGAACAAAGATTAAGCAACTACCTATTATGGCAACTTGCTTATACAGAATTTTATTTTACCCCAGTATTATGGCCTGACTTTGACCAGAAAGAATTAGAGAAAGCGATTGAATTTTATAACGGTCGCGATCGTAGGTTTGGTAAAGTTTAGGGGGAAAGTACTATGTTTATAGAACGTTTGATCAGCGGTATCGTACTGCTAATCATAATGATTGGATCTGTCGTATTAGGGGGGGATGTATTATTTGCACTAGTTACGGCAATCTCGTTAATAGGTCTTATGGAACTTTATCGTGTATTGGATATTCATAAGACACCACTCGCAGTGTTAGGGTATTTGGCAACCCTTGCATTTGACTTTTGTTTATATTTTGAGAAAAAAGAATACTTAATTTATGTAATCGTTGTCTTAATGTTATTCGTAATGGCAACATATGTAATTGCATATCCGAAGTATGTTTCTTCTCAAATTAGTTTTACAATCTTTGCATTTATCTATGCCCCAGTCATGTTATCGTATTTATATCAGCTTCGCATGTTAGAAGACGGTATCTATATGATCTGGTTAGCCTTTATTGGTGCGTGGGGGTCAGATACTTGTGCCTATGTAGTTGGTATGTTAATCGGAAAGCATAAGCTTCCAAGTGAATTAAGCCCTAAAAAATCCATTGAAGGATGTATTGGCGGCATTATCGGTGCCGGATTAATCGGATTTATCTATGCGACGGTATTCAAGCAACATATTGCGATTGCAAATCCACAAGTTGCATTTACAATCATTGGAGCAGTATCAAGTGTGTTATCTCAAATTGGCGATTTAGCAGCATCTGCAATTAAGAGAAACCATCAGATTAAAGATTATGGTAAGCTAATTCCAGGCCATGGTGGTATCATGGATCGTTTCGATAGCATTATCTTTACGGCACCGATTGTGTTTTTATTATTACAAGTATTATAACAATAGCGGTTAGGAAGTAATCATATGAAGAATATAGTCATTTTAGGTTCTACCGGTTCCATTGGAACACAAACGTTAGATATTGTAAGAATCAATAAAGATTTAAAGGTATCTGCGATTGCAGCTGG
>CALZJY010000067.1 GCA_945787925.1 uncultured Anaerosporobacter sp.
GTTCACTATCAACGGTGTTTAGTCTGCGTTGCAGTTCATCTAATTATAGAAACTTTATGCTTCTTAGGTTCAACCTAGGCTAGTTTCCGTATATACATAAGTAGGAGGGGGGATGTCATTATGTTTTTCTCTGAATTAGACATTCTTACAAAAGAGATTATCGAATCTCTTGGAAAGCATATGAGGATGACGGAAAAGACACCAAAGCAATATCTACATATGAGCTATCCGAAGCTCCTTCCCATTATGCGGTTTGAAACCCATCAGTACGACGCGGAACAATTTGGGACAGTGACCACATTTCAAACAAGGAGATTAGGAGGCAAAATGCAGCTTTCTACCATGGTCTGTACGCCATCGAAAGGATTAGAGATTCCGTTGCTTGTTGTAGACTGCATGGTCATGCCAAAGAAGCAACGGGCATTGTGCTTTGTAGAGTTTTATGATTGTACGGAAAAGGGAATGAAGGATACGAAGCTCTTTGAAGGGTTACATAACCGCTATAGTAATTATCCTGATTATGAGGAAAAGAGGGCGTGGTATGTAAAAGAGCGGGCCCCCTATTCCATGATTAAGTCCGACCTTGCTTGGCAGCAGGGATATGGGGTGCAAAAGATGGTAAGGGATACGATGGAAGTCTATACCTTGGTGGCAAAACATGCAAGGAAGGACGGCAGGAACATAAGGAAGATCAGAGAATTGCAGCAAAGGATGGTGGAGGATGGTAGTCCAGCAAAGCCAATCCTAGAAAAGGTGCTAGGAAAGAAAGAGGCAGAAAGCTTCTTCCGGACCGTGGTCATGCCAGTACCAGAGTCTTGAGACAAAAGGAAAAATGCCCTGATGCCGATTTTGTTGGCACCAGGACATTTTAGTTTATGAAAAAAGAATCTTATTGTTCTTCGATTGCGCCTACTGGGCAAGAATCCATTGCTTCTCTTACAGATGCTTCGTTTTCCGCAGTAACTGCACCAGTTGCTTCCGCTAAACCTTCTGCGTTCATTTCAAATACTTCACTACAAATGCTGTTGCACATTCCGCATCCGATACAAGATTCATTTACATATGCTTTCATAGTATTACCTCCCTTAACCTTGCTTTCTGCTAGGTGATATCCATAGTCTATCAAAAATTGGAAGAAAAATCTGTAACATTTGTTACCAAATAAAAGAATCTGCAGGAGGGAATTGCCAGTGGAAAGGGAATTGATTAGACTAAAGGAGGAAACAAATATACATAGAGGGAGAAACGAAATGAAGAATAGTTATCAGAAGACCATTTATGCCTGTTTTACAGGCTATGTGGTGCAGGCAATTGTAAATAACTTTGTGCCGTTACTATTCCTTACCTTCCATGCGACTTATGGAATCTCCTTATCCAACATTACGATTCTTGTAACCGTCAATTTTGGAATCCAGCTACTCGTGGACTTAGCATCCGTCGTATTTGTAGATAAGATTGGCTACCGTAGTTCGGCTGTGCTTGCCCATGTGTTTGCAGCAGTGGGATTTCTCCTATTGACAATCCTTCCAGGTGCCATGGACAATTCCTTCTTGGGATTGTTGATCGCAGTAAGTACCTATGCGGTAGGCGGAGGTCTGTTAGAAGTGTTAGTCAGTCCAATCGTGGAGGCATGTCCGACGGATCACAAGGAGAAGGCGATGAGCCTGTTACATTCCTTTTATTGCTGGGGACATGTAGGAGTCGTCTTGCTATCGACTGCCTTTTTCTTCGTATTTGGAACTTCTAATTGGAAGGTGCTTGCCTTGTTATGGGCAATCGTTCCTATGGTGAATGCGGTGGCATTTTGTATCGTTCCCATCGCTCCATTGCTTGCAGAGGAAGAACAGGGCATTCGATTGAGCGCGCTTGTAAGGAGCCAAGCGTTCTGGATGCTGATCGTATTCATGGTATGTGCAGGGGCTTCGGAGCAGGCAGTAAGCCAATGGGCATCCACCTTCGCAGAGAAAGGGTTGGGAGTCACAAAGGCAGTCGGTGACCTTGCAGGGCCATTATTGTTTGCGGTCATGATGGGACTTTCCAGGGCGTACTATGGAAAGTTTGGAGAGCGAATCCATCTGGAACGGTTTATGGGAGGCAGCATATTGTTATGTATTGCATCCTATCTGCTCATCGGCCTTTGTAGCAACCCAGTCCTTGGATTTTTGGGATGTGGCCTATGCGGATTTTCTGTGGGCATCCTTTGGCCAGGAACATTTAGCATGGCGGCAGTCTCCATCCGAGGAGGCGGTACGGCAATGTATGCGCTGCTTGCGCTTGCAGGAGACCTTGGATGTTCTGGTGGACCGACCTTTGTAGGAAAGGTTTCTGCTGCAGTAGGAGACGATCTTCGTAAAGGAATTTTGATGGCGGTCGTATTTCCGGTCGTATTAGGAATCGGCATGGTTGTAAAACGAGCAAAAAGAATATAGGAGGAGAATGGGAATGAGAAAAATTCAGATTCGTAGAGGAAGAGAACAGATGCAGCTAGACGACATCATGGAGTTGCTTGGACAATCCTATTGGGCAAAAGAACGCTCAAGGGAGGTCACAGAACGGGCACTCGACCATTCCATTTGTTATGGAGCATTTTTAGAAGATGGAACGCAGATTGGACTAGCTCGTGTCGTTACGGATTATGCAACCATTCTTTATCTTGCAGATGTAATCGTACATAAAGACTATCGTGGAGATGGCATTGGAAAGGCACTTCTTGCAAGCATTCAGGAGGATGCCGATGTGTGGGGGCTATTAGGAGTATTATTTACAAAGGATGCCCAAACGTTATATGAGAAATATGAGTTTGTAAGAGATGGGGAACGTTGCATGTATAAACCAAGAGGTTAGCATACGAAAGAAGGGATGTCGATGGATACACAGGAAGGGCTACAGCAGGAACTAGGCATCTATGTGGCAGGACTGCTGTTATATAGTTATTGTATGTATGGATGTGTGGGTGCCTATAAGCTGGCGTGCTCGTATGGAATAAGAGGTGGAAGTCGCTCTGGCGTGCCGTATCTAATCGGCGTTGGCATTGGTTTTTTGTTCCTTTCTCTTTTTTATAAGGACAGAAGGCGGGAGCTGATTTGGAAACGAAAACAAAAGGGATCCTGGAAGCTAGTTGCCCTTTGCCTTCTGTTTTTGATGGGTGCCCAGTTTGTGACCATGGTTTGGGCAGAGGGAGTGGAGGCACTCGTACAGAAAGCAGGCATCTCTCTTGCGAGAGAGCGAGAGGCCGCATCAGGAGCAAATGGGACGGGGACGATGATGTTCTATACGTTGGTGGTGGCACCGATGATAGAGGAAATCGTATTCCGAGGATATGTGTTAAAGGGGTTAAAGAAGTATGGAAACAGCAGTGCCATCTTTATCTCGGCCCTATTGTTTGGCTTATATCATGCGAACCTTATACAGATGGTATTTGCCTTCTTGATGGGACTGCTGCTTGGTTATGTGGCAGCAGAGTATTCGGTGCATCTTACAATCCTGCTTCATATGGCCAACAATGCCATGGTAAGTGGGATGGTGCTTTTGGGTGCTACAAAGCAGACGATGCTGTATGGAATAGAAGGGCTCTCCTTCGTACTGGTGCTTTTTTTAATCGTATGGAATAGGAGGAAGATTTTCTGCTATATCGAGGCGAGCGGAGGATGCAATGTAAGGAGTTCGGTCCGAAACCTTTGGATGTTGCTTTATGTTGGGATGACCGTCCTAGTCGCATGGCAAGGAATTATGGGAGGCTAGTTGACGAAAGATGGCAGGATGTGTTTTAATACAAGAACATATATGAAAGAACACCGGAGGAGTAAAGATGGATTTTATTAAATTGCTATCTGCACCACTCATTGGCGCAGTGATTGGATATTGTACAAACTATATCGCGGTAAAGATGTTATTTCGTCCGCTAAGACCAATAAAAGTATTTGGAAAGACACTTCCATTTACGCCTGGTATCATTCCAAAACGAAAACCAGCCTTAGCAAGAGGGATTGCGCAGATGGTTGGAACATCCCTTATGGGAGAAGAAGAAATTGCAAAAGCGCTTTCTTCGAAAGAAATGAAGGAAGCCGTAGTGACAGGCATTACGGAAGCAGTAAACAGCATCGTGACAGAGCAGACAATCAAGGAAGATGCGTTATTATTCTTAGATGAAGAAGGATATGATCAAAAGAAAGCCATGGCAGCAGCAGCCGTAACCGATAAGGTAGTGACAGGGATCGCATCCATGGACATTTCCGAATTGATTGTAAAAGAAGGAACGGAAGCAATCCGTGGACTTGGTGGCATGGTTGCAATGTTCGTAAATGAGAATATGATTCGTGGATTCGCAGGACCAATCAGTGAGCGTTTTGTTGCGTTCCTAGAGACGGAAGGAAGAAACGTAATCCAAGACAAGGTCAGCCTAGAATTTGACCAAGCAGAAACAAAGACGATTGCAGAACTATTTGGAGTGGATGCCGCAAATGGATTAAAAGACAAGATGGGAGAGTTATATGATTCGTTAGTGGCGAAGGAAGCAACTCGCATCGCTTCTGCATTCGACGTATGTGGAATCGTAGAAACAAAGATCAATGAAATGGATGTAGAGGAATTAGAACAGTTAATTCTATCCGTAATGAAAAATGAATTAGGAATGATCGTAAACTTAGGTGCGTTAATCGGTTTCGTACTTGGGTTATGCAACTTATTCTTTTAACAAGGAAATAGTGTCAGCAACTTGGTTGCTGGCACTTTTTTTTACACGAACAAAGATGGAACTGGTGGCGATAGGATGCTTTATATGTCGAAACGACTAGAATAAAGGAAAAACAAATAGGAAACCCTAGGAATAGTATTGTTTGAAAGGAGGAATTAGAAATGAATCCAACAATACGAAGAATCACATCGGCAATCCTCATGGCATTGCTTCTCACGACATGGTATGGCAGTGAGACTGTGTATGCCAAGGAAAAGGGAAGCGATACCGACCTAGCAACAGAAATCGAAAATGATCCACAGCTTACGACGCTTGCCTATTTAATTGAAACAGCAGGTCTCTTAGATGCCTTAGAAGGAACAGGTCCTTATGTACTGTTTGCACCAACCAATGCAGCATTTGACCAGGTATCCGAAAGCGTGCGAAGCGAACTGATTAGGAAAGAGAACAAAGCACGATTAGAAGGCTTATTACTATATCACCTGTATCCAGGAAAGCAAGTGGCGCTAGAGGGTAGCAAGCCACAGACGCTTGCCATGTTAAATGGAAAGGAAGCAACGATCACAAAGGATGGCAAGGCCATAAAGATCAATGGCAGCAAGGTCCAGATTCCAGGAAAGCCACTTTCCAACGGCACCCTTTATAAGATTGACCAAGTATTAAAACCAGAGGGCTGACATGTTAAAAATAAGGCAACGGGATGTGTCGCTGGCAATTGCCTTATCGTTAGCATTTGTAGGCGGCTTTTTAGATATCTATACGTATATCGCGAGAGGGAAGGTATTTGCCAATACCCAGACAGGAAACTTAGTACTGCTTGGCAAGTTTGCTACCGAGGGAAACGTTCGGAAGGTGGTTTACTATGTGGTATCCATTCTAGCATTTACGTTAGGCATCGTCTTGGCCAAAGTGGTAGAGCATGTGTATGTACAGAACAATGAGTTCCTATGGTACCATGTGACGATTGGAATCGAGATTGCCCTCGTCTTAGTCGTGATGTGGCTTCCATCCGGGCAAAAGTATGACGTATTAGCCAATATACTCATTTCGTTTGTCTGCGCCATACAGGTACAGAGCTTCCGAAAGGTCAATGGAATCGGATACTCTACCGCCATGTTTACTGGCAATGTAAAGAATGCATCGGAACGGTTCTGTGAATACTTCCTTAGCAAGGACAAAAAGGCATTGCAGGATGGAATGGTATATCTTGCCCTGATTATAAGCTTTGTAATCGGAGCAGCAGTAGGGACCATCTTTACTAAGATGTATAAGACAAAGGCAGTAGGTGTAACTTCTGTCCTCCTCTTTTTAGTATTCCTCCTACTGTTTTATGAGGATGCGGCAGGGAAAGCTTGTTGAGAGTACCGGCAAGCTTTCAAAATATAAAAAATAGGATTCCTTATGAATCAAGATAATCCCAATCCACAACTCCAGGGCAACGCTGGAATGTGATTACATACGAGGGGAAACAGGCAGTGCATTGCATAGAGAAGGAAGCGGACATGTTAATGTATCAGGATAAGTATCGATATAAAAGAGGCCAAAGGGAAAAAGATTGACCTGCGTAGCCTAATTTGCTAAAATTAATGTAATTTTAAAAGAGCAATTGCGAATTATAGTACTATAGTATAATTTGCGATTGCTCTTTTTTTTATCGAATAGGAGGATTTTTATGGCGAGAAAGTGGAACTTAACATGGAAAAGGGAGTGGGTGATAGATATCGGCGTAGAGGTGCTAGGAAGCATCTTGATCGCAGTTGCCCTGTATAATTTCGCTTTGATGGCCAAGTTTCCAATGACGGGATTTTCAGGAATCTCCTTTATTCTATACCGTTTCTTTAAGCTCCCGATTGGTTTTACTACGGTGTTATTAAATATTCCAGTAGCGATTGTCTGTTATCGGTTACTTGGACGAGGATTCTTCCTTCGTTCCCTGCGATGCATGATCATATCATCGTTTTTTATGGATTATGTGGCACCGCTGTTTCCGGTATATACGGGCAGCCGCATGCTTGCGGCAATCGTGACAGGCGTGCTTGGCGGGTTGGGTTATGCAATCATCTATATGAGGAATTCCTCTACAGGTGGGGCAGATTTCATCATCATGTCAGTAAAGGCACTTCGTCCCCATCTGTCTTTAGGGAAGATTGCATTCCTATCCGATGTGGGAATCATCTTAGTCGGAGGCATCCTATTTAAGGACATGGACGGAATTGTATATGGCATGATTATCAATTATATTTTTGCTATCATGGTAGACAAGGTTATGTATGGCATGAATGCAGGAAAGCTAGCCTTAATTGTAACCGACCATGGACATGACATTGCAGACGCGATTGATGAAATGTGTGGACGTGGCTCGACCATCATCAATGCCCATGGAGGGGATAAGAAGGAAGAAAAAGACGTGGTCATGTGTGCATGCAGCACGAAGGAGATGTATTTGGTAGAACGTTCGGTAAAGAAAATCGATCAATCTGCCTTTATCATCATTATGGAATCCAACGAAGTACTAGGAGAAGGGTTTAAGAATACGAGAGTGGCACAGATTGAATAAGAAGAATCCGATAGTAGCAAGCGTTACTATCGGATTCTTTTTCTAGTTAGAGGAAGCTAGATATTCATCTAAGATTTCTGCGCAGTCTTCTACGCAGCCGCGGCAGGAACGAAGGACCTTGCCTGTTCCGATTCCTTTCAGCTCCTTGCAGTAAATGGAGCTGTTTCTGCTATGGAATTGCTCGCTAAGTGGTAATAGGTAAGCCTTTGTTTCGTCTGTCAGTTCTCCAGGATGATCGAAGTTTTTATGTCCCTTTAGCAAGTTTACAACGGCAAACATGCCCATGATGGCACCGCAGTATCCATGGGCGCCTCCGCCATATTGCTTGCTGATTTGTTTTGCAGTTGCCTCATCAATGCCTGCCACATCTTTGAATGCACATACGATTGCTTGGGAGCAATTGCAGCCATTGGAATGATAGGATGCTGCTAATTCTTTTCTAGTCATACGTATACTCCTTTTCTTTTGGTTTGAACATGATAAATCCGGTTCAATTCCTATCGTAGGCCATGGAAAATAAAAAGTACAGGGGTTTTTGTAAGGTAAGGAGAATGTATTGACGTTTCCGGGGAGCCACGATAGACTTAAGTCAGAAAAGGAGGAGCTTAAAATGATTACAGGATATTTACTGCTCATATTATGTGTGATTTTGGTTGGTGGATGGATTGCAAGGAAGATGGGTGCCAAGGCAGTGAATAAGTTCTTTGCAAAGATACATACGCCAATCGGCATATTGGCGATCTTGCTGACAGTGCTGCATCTTGTACTAACCCATGAAGTATGGAAGACAAGGTCAGATGCGGTAGTCGGTACGGGAATCTTTACGGCAATCGCAATGGTGGCAATGACGGTAGTTTATTACCGGAGGAAAACGTTTGGAACGGCATGGCTTCGTTATCACCGAATCGGTGCCCTCGTAGTCGTAGCGATTCTGATCTCCCATATGGTGACTTACTTTGTGGACTACTCCTCATATCAATCCAAACTGGCATCGATACAGGTACAGGGCATGACGGCAAAGGGAGTGGCAGATGGCAAATACATAGGAGAGTGCAACGTTGGCTTTATCTATGCCAAGGTGGAAGTGACGGTACAGGGAGAAGAGATTCAGGATATCCAGTTGCTAGAACACAAAAATGAACGTGGGAAAAAGGCAGAACGGCTGATTGACGAAATGCGGCAGAAAAAGACTACTGGTGTTGATACAGTAAGTGGAGCGTCGAATTCTAGTCGTGTAATAACGAAGGCGGTAGAGAATGCGTTAAAAACTACAAAGGGGAAATAGGATACTACGGGGAATCTGGCTAGCGGCCATCGTCCTCTGTATCGGGATTCGCGGAGGCTTGCAGAAAATCGAGCCATTTTATATGACGGAGCATGGCATCTCGATTAGCGAGATTGGATGTTATGTGATTTACTATATCGTGCTTCTGATCGTGGTCATACCGACGATCCTCTTAGGACGCAGGGCGTTCTGTCATACGTTTTGCTGGATGTCCCCATTTATGATTCTAGGGATGAAGATACGTAAGACATTGCATCTTCCAGCACTCCATGTGAAAGCGGATGCAGACAAATGTATCCACT
>CALZJY010000068.1 GCA_945787925.1 uncultured Anaerosporobacter sp.
TGTAACTCTTGTCCTCCAAATAACTGCGGTGGCGGGTGTGGCAGCAACTGCAACACAGGTGGCTGCGGAACTGGCATGTGCACTCCAGGCTCTTCCCCTCCAGCCTACATTCAACCTGCATTTAGCCCTCTTCGCTGTAAAATTGCAAACTTTCTTTGCAACCCATACTCCATCTTCGGTGGCTTTAACTAGACAACTACCCAATTTGTAGATTTTGAATACAAATTGGGTAGTTTTTTGTCACATCATTTCTTCTTTCGAATACTATGTACTAACTGAAGTTTCCTTAAGGAAAATAAATACAAAATAGTAAGAGGTATATAAAATGATTCAGAACCTTTCAGAACTAAATATTGGAGAAACTGCTACTGTTTCTAATATTATAACTACAGGATCCATGAGAAGACGTTTCCTGGATCTCGGGATTGTAGAAGGAACTAAGATTTCCTGTCTTCATAAAAGTCCATCTGGAAATCCTGTAGCATACTCTATCCGCGGGGCTGTCATCGCGATTCGAACCGATGACTCTAAAAACATCTTAATCAGCTGCTCTAATAATGAATGAAACCATAACTAAATAATATAATGTAAGGGCGACGTTTTCCTCCTCATGTATCAGGAGCATCGTAGGAACGTCGTTTTTGCATTCTATAATAGATTGCATCCAATTCAACTAGAAAGGATGTTACTATGAGAAACTATACCATTACTTTGATTGGTGTTCCCTCATCAGGAAAAACAACGCTTTTTAATGCTGTTACCGGACGAAATCAAGCAAAAGTACCTTGGCCTAATAGTGAATTCCTACTAAGCAAGGGCAAGTTTCCTCATGGGGAAGTCATATACCATTTCTATGATCTACCTGGCGTACAGTCTCTTTCTGGAACTTCTCCGCTGGAAGGATTAATAAACCAATGGGTTACGGAACACGCTTCTAATTTGTTCCTATTCGTATGCAATGCAGCATGCTTAGAACAAGAACTTCCTCTGCTTCTTACATTAATGACCCATACCCCAAACATCATCGTTTGTTTAAATAAAGTTGACCTACTACGTCGAACCCCTCTATCCATTGATACTGATGTACTATCCAAACAACTGTCACTTCCAGTCATCCGTCTAAGCGCAAAGAAACAGAACGGATTATACCAGCTCCTTTGTTCCATTGATGACTGGACGGAACAGCCTGCCACAGCCAAGATGCCTCTTTCGAATTTTACGAGCCCATCTAAGCAAGCCACAGAACTCTTCCGTTCCTGTAGTACCACATTTTCTAACCTTTTTGCAAAATGGCGCTATCAGCATGGAAAATGACATACGGAAAGTCTGTTCCTATGGTATACTAGAGATAATTAATCATTACAAAAAGGAGGCACTCTATGAAACTACGTTCAGTTGTCACAGCATTCCTAGCTTTGTCCTGCCTTGTTTCTTGTAGTCCATCCTACCCCATGCGTTCTGCTGCTCCTACTAGCTCAGATGCAGCCATCAATTCTACAGCAACTACACCGCTTCCTTATACGGCTTCCCAAGTGATTGCTGTATTTTCTTCTTTGGGACTACCTGTACATATAAAACATTCCATTGAAAATGGCCTTACCTTTACGGATGAACGGCTTCCTTCAGAAACAGAAGACTGTGCAGGAACCATTCTGGTTCTGTCTGATGTTGCTGCTGCCGAAAAACAGTATCAACACTTCAAGAAGGATATACACTCTCAGCAAAAAATCTATCAGAACCACAATATCCTCCTTTTGCTATCCGGCTCCTTTTCAAAGACCCAACAATCTCACTACGAGCAATTCTTCTCCTTACTTGGGTCTTTTTCCGATGCCCTTCCAGCAACTGCTTCTTCTACTCCAAAAACAACCAAGGAAGAGGCACGAACTCCTGCTCCTATTCTGACGACACCACCTGCGTCAACTTCCTTTTCGGACGGTACTTATGTCATAGGTTCCCTTATGCCTGCTGGCGAATATGCCATCGTTAGTTCCGGAAGCCAATGTCGTGTCAAAGTAACCGATGGACATGCTAGAAAGAACGTCTATTATAAACAATCCTTTTCTTCTAATACGATCCTTACCCTTTCTAGCAAGCAAGTACTTACCCTGGAAGGCGGTACTGCCATTCCAATTGCAGATTCCACCACGTTAGATACATCAAACGAAGGTATGTTCAAAGTTGGCGTCCACCTTCCACCTGGCAGCTATACCATCTCTCTTTCCTCAAGAAATATGGTTGGCTTTGGGGTATTCCAAATCATGAAAGATTCTAGATATCAAGAAGACTCGATTCTACGTGCAGACACCTTCATTGAGCCATTTACACTTACGTTACAGCAAGGACAGTATATTCGTTTGAATGGCGCCATTTTAACTCCAATTAAACAGTAACAAAGTGTGAATTCTACACCCTCCTTTTTAGGGCGTTTTTTTATAGCATAGGGGAGGCAACGCAATTTCCTATGCTATAAAAAAAAAGCCAGTCATCGAAAGCAGGTGCCTCCTCGGTGACTGGCCTTTCTTGGTCATATATTATTATGATTGATTTCCTGAATCGCGGGGATTAACTTTTGCATATTCAATACAGTTCTACGATCCAGATAATGTTCAATTTTTTCAGCAATCTCTAACTCATCCTCTGTCTCGTTTACCACTTGAAAAAACTCATTCACTACATTATGCCGATATAAAAAATAGCGTCCAATATTCCAGCCTTTCACTGTCGGCTTAATGATTCCATATGGCTCAAATTCTACATATTCACCATCTTTTAGACGGTTTACCATCTTAGAAACCGAACTCGGCCTTACATTTAACCGCTCTGCCAAATCATTTACACGAACGTATTTATTTGAACAACATGCTCGACATATCATTTCTAGATAATCTTCCATCGCATAGGAAAGTTCACCCTGCGACTTCTTTTCATACCCTTTTAATGTGTAGTAATCGTTATCACTCATAGAATACAGCCCTTCTTATCAATGTATAGGTTTATGGTTACTCCTAATATATGACTATAGATACCTAATCATTCTTTAAGTATTCTTTTAATTCTGATAACCGGTCTACTACCATGCCATATCCCATTTCATAGGACCGTTTGAGCGTAGCCTCATCCTTTTCAAAGGACTCGATTGGCATGGATGGACGGAAGACGAACACTTCGTTGTTCTTTTCTAATTCTTTGATATAAGCTGTCGTCTCATTGTATCCAATATGACGGTTGAGCATACATTCCGCAATCTTTGGATATTTTCTCTGATATACTTTTGCAGCAATTTTTGCTTGTTTCGACACATCCTTGATATAATCCTCAGGTCTGGTAAGTACGATGATTTGTTTCGTACAGCCATCTCTCTTCGCCCGACGAGTTGGAATCGGATCACTAAGTCCTCCATCATAGTAAGGAATCCCTTTGATTTTGATTGATGGGAATACTAGTGGAAGGGCACAGGTAGCACGAAGCATGGTAAATTTCTTATCCATCTTCATTCCGTTCATATAGGTTGCCTTTCCTGTATTGGCATTGGTTGTAACAACGACAACCTTTCCTTGAAAGGCCCGATACGTCTCCCAATCGAAAGGATCTAATTCATTTGGCACTTGGTCATATACGAAATCCAGGCCAAAAATGCTTCGTTGCTTGATCAAGTTTCTCTGTCCGATATACCTTTTGTCATTCCGATATTTTAAACATACCTTCAAATTACGTTTTGGTTGTTTCGATACATAGGAAACTCCGTTGCTGATTCCAGCAGATGCACCAATCACATAATCCGCCATGATTCCATGGTCAAGCAATGCATCCATTACTCCTGCACTAAAGATTCCTCGAAAACTTCCACCTTCTAATACTAGCCCTAACATTTGGTCGCCTCCTATTCTTTTGGCTGTACATTCATACAACTATGTACGCGGGTACACCTCTGCACCCGCATTCTTTCTATACTTTCAATATTACTCGTAAACGTTTTGTAAGTTCTGCACCTACTATTCCGATAACAACGCCAGAGATAATACCGAATACTAACAGAAAAGGTAAATACCCAATCAACGCACTTGTCTGTAATACGAGCATCGCTACTGCAACCTGTCCAACATTATGGAAAATAGCCCCTAACACGCTAACTCCCCAAATACTGAATCCATCAAATCGCTTTGCCAATGCCATCACTGCGAAACTTAACAATCCGCCAGCCAAACTGTACATCATCGTGTTTAGATTTCCAAAAGTAAACCCAACAAGAATAATACGGATCATAGAAATAACAAATGCCTCTTTGGACCCTAATAAGTACAATGTTACCAATACGATGATATTGGCAAATCCAAGCTTCATTCCTGGAACTGCAAAGTTAAATGGAATTGTCGATTCCACATAACTAAAGATAAACGCAAGTGCCACTAAGACACCAAATGTTGCTGTTTTTTTCGATGACATGTATTCTCCGCCTTTCTATTTCTCTAATTGGCAACAGAATCTACCGAATACTCTTCATCACTTTGTACGGTAACCATGATTAGGTGTGGTAAACAAACAATTGTTTCCCCGTTATAATGAATCGCTCTTTGATGTACACAAATTTGATCCGAGCAATCTGCTTCTACCATAGATGCATAGCCGTCTTTAATTTCTAACACGTTCTTATGATTATTACTAGTCTCGATTTCAACCTTTTGGTCTTCATATAAGTTTACTTCTTTATATAATTGTCCATTTACTTCAATTACAACTTTCGCATTCTTTGACTCTGTTCGAGTGGCAAAATAGTATCCGCCGATTCCTAGGGCAAGAAATGCTACAAGAACAATTACTATTATATCATTCTTTTTCATTTTATCCTCCATAAAACAATTTTTTTAGGATTATTCTATTGTCAATTTTCAACAAGAAAGCATACGCTTTGCGAATTTCTCTCGTTATGACGACAGTCACCACGGTCATGCAAGCAGGACCTTGGCTCCTTATTCACATAATAAATTGAAGGGTGCACACATAAATGTTGCACCCTTTTTCCAATTCCTATGCAAGACAGGAATAATTATTTCTTTGTTTGAACAAAATCAAATGCTTTGTTGATACCATCTACAACAGCACCTGATGTAAGAGTTGCACCAGTAACACCGTCGATTTCACTTCCTGTTCCATTAGTTCCTTTTAATTGAACTGGAGCAGCAACGCCTTGTAATGTTGCTGTGTAAGCAGCATCACCAAGTTGAGAACCGATTCCTGGAGTTTCTTTGTTTTCACCAAGTTCCATAGATGCGATAGTTTTTCCGTCTGCCTCGAAGCTTACTACGATTTCAGCACCTTCCTCAAAACCTTTTGTTACTGCAACAACTTTGTATCCTGTTACATTACCATCATTATCTTTTGTTACGAATGCTTCTTTGATTCCTTCTGCACCAGCTACGTCCATTTTTTCTTCTTGACCAGCGTTTGAAGCTCCAAAGAATCCAGTCCCCCAAATAGTGAATCCAGTAATGGCTACTACAAAGATACTTGCAATAATACCAGCATATTTCTTATCTCTCATATATCCTCCAAAATTAGCTGAATAATTTATTTTTGACATTTTATTGCATAATTCCAATAAAATGTCCAGTAAAAAAAAGAATATCACAATTTTTTTCGTATGTAAAGTAGTATTTATTGAAACCATTTACCCTTGTTATTCTCTTGACAATTGGTAATAATATGAATACAATCAAATCAAAAAACATACTGTAAGGAGTCATATCGTATTATGAAAAAACTCGTATCTGCCCTATGCATTTTTACGATTCTTTTAAGTAGTCTTACTGGCTGTTCCAAAAAACAAGAATCTGGCGCATGGGATGGTTCTTATATCACAGATTCTAGATTTCTATTAAACACTGTCGTAGCCTTAACGATCTATGACAAACAAGATCCTGTTATTTTAGAAGAAGCATTTAAAGAATGTGCAAACTATGAAACGATCTTTAGCCGTACCTTGCCAACAAGCGAGCTATACAAGCTAAATGCACGTACCCTCCCTATGAAAGACGGAAAATATGAAGTGTCCGATGACTTAGCTGCCTTAATTGAGAAAGCAATTTACTATAGCAAGCTAAGTAATGGCGCGTTCGACCTAACCGTTGCACCAGTAAGCTCATTATGGGATTTTACAAGTGCCGAACAAGATAAGGCGCTTCCTGATAATACAGCCCTAAAAGAAGGCTTAAAACATATCAACTATAACAAGGTTCATATCGAAGGAAATAACGTATGGTTCGACGATGACCATACGACGCTTGATCTTGGTGCAATTGCCAAAGGATATATTGCCGACCGCCTCAAAGATTTCTTCCTAGAAAAAGGAGTAAAGAGTGCCATGATCAATCTTGGTGGTAACGTGTTATGTGTCGGCCAAAAACCAGATGGTGCAGCCTTTAAGGTAGGCGTTCAAAAACCATTTGCTGACCGTAATGAAACATGTGCCATTATGGATTTAAAAGACAAATCCGTCGTTAGCTCCGGTATCTATGAACGTTATATTACCGTAGACGGTAAAAACTATCATCATATTCTAAATCCAAAAACAGGCTATCCATACGATAACAACTTAGTAGCCGTAACAATCATTAGCAACGAATCCGTAGATGGTGACGGACTTAGTACTTCTAGCTTCGCTCTTGGATTAGAAAAAGGATTAGAATTAATCGATTCCCTCGAAGATGTAGAAGCCGTCTTCATTACCGATGACTATAACCTCCACTATTCCAAAGGATTTAAAGAAACAATTAAAATAACAGAACAATAAACAAATACCGCATAGACGATCCTCTATGCGGTATTTGTTTATTTAACTTTTGTGAAAAGATTTTGTAATTGCTGTTTCTGCACGTTTTACTGCTTTGATTGCTGTTTCTACTTGTGCCTTTCCATCACTAAACTCCTCCTCAAACCGATGTAGGATTCGTTCCATAATACGATTGGCATCTTCTTGTGTACCACATGGAAGCAGTACCGCATATTCCGATTCGGTTACCTTACAAAAAACATCTCCAATTCTTAACGCTCTCCGCAAACAGATAAATAGTTGATGCATATACATCGTGATCTGTTTTCGTTCTAAGTATTGTTGTTTAGAAATGCCTAATACAGCCAGACAGTATCCTTTTTCATCCCGAACCATGTTCCTTGAAATTATCTGATAAAACTTTTCAAACGTATACATATCACAATAAAATGCTCCTACTGCAATGGTCTTTTCTCGAATCAAGGATTCAATCTGATCGATTCCGCCTGCTACACGCTCGCTTCCTATAATCTCCAAATACAGCTCTTTCATCTGCTCCGATGGGTCTTTATGAAGTTTTGCATAGTATTCTTCTACAACATACTCAAAATGCTCTAATGCTCTCTGTTTTCTTCCAAGAACAACCAATGATCGCAAATAATAGTATTGAATCCGTTCCAAAAACGCGTCTTGAAATAATGCTCTCTGAGAAACCACTAAAATCTTTTCATATTCTTTTTTTCGATAACAAAGTGCTATAAATACTTCTAACAAGGACATATACATATGTTCAAAACGCTTACGGATCGCAAGCACCCATTCCACCTGTACGACAGATTGCAAGAATTCTCCGCCATAAAGGCTTATGGCACGTTCACAAAGCTCGTATTGCTTTTCTTCATCCGATTCCTCCATTGCCTGCTTATACATCGTTTCAAACAATTCCGTATCTACAATACACATATACGTATTATTCCAACGATATACGCCTTTTTGCATGATGATCAGTTCTTTTGCTTCCCGTATTGGTAATTCTTCTAACAGCTCTGTGGCATTCTCTATCAGTATCCGAATCCCATATTCCGCATCTTCTACTTCTCCATATTGCCAGATAGCTGCAAACACATCTTCCTTAGAATAATTCTTATAGCGGTTATTGATCAAAAATGCAAGCAATAGCCAAACCTTGGATTGTTCCTTTCTAACCGGCCGTAGTGTCTTGTCTCCACTTAGAAGCCTTAATCGTCCGAATTGGAATACTTCCACTTGCCCTTTTACTTCCTGCAAGTCTCTCCAAATCGTACAATTTCTTCCGTTGCTTTTGGCACGATACAGACGCTTATCCGCACACTCTACTAGTTCCTCTAATGACTTCTTTTCTGGTAGTTCGGTCACGCCACCCGCGCTAATCGTAACTACCTTACCAGCTCGATTATGTAAATGTTCTATCTCCATCCCCTTTACCTGTTCTCGCATCTGTTCAATGACTGCCACTGCCTCCTGTTCAGATGCTCCCCGCAGCAGGACAACAAACTCTTCTCCACCATAGCGCCCCAAAAATGCATTTTTTTTTGGAAGACATTCCTTTAGCTTTCTTGCCACGCTGCGCAATACCTGATCCCCCTTCAGATGTCCGTAACGGTCATTGTACTGCTTAAAACAGTCAATATCTAAGATTGCCACACTGAGCGGTTGATTCTCGGTACATGCCTCCTGCCAAAACTCTTCTTTCTTTTGTTCATACTCCCGTCGATTCGAAATCCCGGTCAATCCATCTAAACTTGCGATATTCTCCATCCGACAGCGATATTCATAAAGTTCTACG
>CALZJY010000069.1 GCA_945787925.1 uncultured Anaerosporobacter sp.
AAAATGCGGTAACGTTATTGCATAATAAGATGGAAGGAACGAAGGAGCCGATTCAGACCGGAGTTGCTGGCCAATTACAGATTGGGCAAAGTTGTGGATGTAAGAATGACTTGCACTATGAGCTTCGTAAACTTGAGCAGAAGCTTTGTATGGGAAGTTTTTCAGAACATTATTTTGATAGTAACTTTATGGAAGAGAACCTTACTAATGTTACGACGCTAGAGGACTGTCTTGAGGAAATTAACTGGTATACGTATCAGTTAAATAAGTTCCGGGAATTTTATATTTGTCTGATTGAAGACTGGGATTCTTTTAAGAAGATTGAAGACCATATGCATTGTGGGTATAACCTTGCAGACAGTAAGAAGAATGTAGCAATGACCGAAGAATACTTGCGTGATGGATATACGGAGCAGATGGTGCTTTGGGCAAGGAATAAGAACGGAAATGCAAAGGTAGGCAAGGAATGTTTCCCTGTTGTACAAATGCTTCCAGCGTTATATGAAGAAAGAGAGTATCCAACGACCTATTTCTTTACGCCGCTTCACTTCAAAGATCGTTGTCTTGGGTATATTGCCATTAATTTTGGAAAAGATATTGTCACGTATGATCCGTATTATCATACATGGGTTAGAAATATCAACAATGCGATTGAAATCATTCGTAACCAGTCGGAACTTCGATATATCAATCAGCGTCTGAACCGCCTTGCCTTATATGATGAACCGACAGGGGTATACAATCGATTCGGAATTGACCAGATGAGTCGAAGCATCATCAAGCATTGCAAGAAGAAGGGCAAAAAGCTTGTGGTATTAGAGGGTGACCTTGATAACTTGAAGACGATCAACGATCGCTTTGGCCATTTAGAAGGGGATGTGGCAATCAATACTATTGCAAACGCATTCCGTTCAGCATTAGGAGAGCACGCATGTATTGGCCGTCTTGGTGGCGACGAATTCATGGCGCTGCTTTGTGGAGAATATGATGAAGTACACATGCAGCAGATTGAACTACGGATGCGCAAGTATCTAGAGGGATTCAATGAGACTTCCGGAAAGCCTTATATCGTGGATGTAAGCGTAGGATATTATATCGGAACGATTACGGAGAGCCAGCAAACGGATAGGGAAATTTTGGATTTCTTTATCAACAATGCAGATAAAGACATGTATTATAGAAAGAAAAAGAAGAAAGTAAGACAAGTACAACCGTGTTGACACATTACGACATCTCTTGCAAACTCACGGGATAGCCACTATAATGGAATACATGAATTGCAGGAGGAGTTAATACTGTGAGAAAGAGAGTAACGTGCGCCTTAGCGATGATTACGTTTGCAGTCATGCTTTCCTCTTGTTCCGGGAAGAACAGTGGAAAGAAAGAATTCAAGCAGGCAAAATCATATGTAGACGAAGGCAATTACAAAGAAGCCGCAAAGGCGTTTGAAGAAGCAATCGATAAGAACAAAGAAAACACAGATTATTATATTCAGTATGGTGCTGTATTAGTGAAGTTACACAAGTATACAGATGCGATCGCTGCCTATGATAAGGCAATCACAGATGATGCGACGAAAAAGACAAAAGCTGGGGTGCGAGGACAAGGAATTGCCTACTATGAAAGCAAGGACTATGAAGCTGCCATCAATCAGTTTCTAAAAGCCCTTTCTATGGATGTGGCACATTCCTTGGACGAGGACATCAGCTATTATTTAGCTTCGGCATATATAGAAAATAAGCAGTATGAGAAAGCAATCGAAGTATATTCAGAAATGATTGAAGAATCTAGCAAGGATGCAGAGTTATATAGCAAGCGTGCCCTAGTATATGAGCAAGCAGGAAAATATGACGAGTGCATGAAAGACTACGATAAGGCAATCGCATTAGAAAAGAACAGTTACGTGTATTATATTGAAAAAGCCAAGATGCAAATGCAAAATGGTCACAACGACCAGGCAAAGGAAACCTTAGAGAAGGCACTGACGATAAAGGCAAAATCCGATGAGGCACGTTACCAGACTGCGTTAGTATACTATTACATGGAAAACCGTGTTAAGGCGATCGAAGTCTTAAATGGAATTAAGGAAAAGTATGTAAATGCATACGAGTTGTTAGGTGACATTTATTATAATGCCTCGGATTATAAACAGGCAGCCAAACAGTACGAGGAGTATCTGAAGAGGGAGACGTCTGCGGATACAAGCAGGACGAGTTATAAGCTTAGCAACTGCTATATCAACATCAAAGAGTATGGCAAGGCACAGTTAGCAATTGATACTGCATTAAGAGCCCAGAAGATTGAAGACATCAGAAGGTTAAAATATAATCAGGTAGTCGTTTATGAAAACAGTGCGGATTTTAATACCGCATATGATCTCGCAAAGGCTTACTTAGAAGAGTATCCAGACGATGAGGATATGGCAAGAGAGTTAGTCTTTTTAAAGACGAGATACAGTGGTTAACGGAGGACTTATATGGCAGAATTATATGATATGAGTGATGTGGAGGAACGTGTCATCCTTGTAGGCGTATGTTTAGACGATGAAAGAGATACGCGCGAATCCTTAGATGAATTAGAAGAATTAGCAAAAACAGCAGGGGCGACGACAGTTGCAAAAGTAATCCAAAGCCGTGATGCGTTCCATCCAGGAACATACATCGGAAAAGGTAAGATTGAAGAAGTAAGACTGTTAGCAGAACAATTAAATGCAACAGGAATCGTTTGTGACGACGAGCTTTCTCCTGCACAGCTGAAAAATTTAGAAGATGCATTACAAATCAAGGTAATCGACCGTACGGTAATGATTCTTGATATTTTTGCATCCCGAGCAAGCACGAAGGAAGGAAAGATCCAAGTTGAGTTAGCACAGCTTCGTTACCGTGCAACAAGATTAATCGGTCTTGGCAACAGCTTATCCAGACTTGGTGGTGGTATCGGTACGAGAGGTCCTGGTGAAAAAAAATTAGAAATCGACCGTCGTCTGATTAAAGACCGTATTTCCATCCTGAAAAAAGAATTAGAAGGCGTAAAACAAGCGAGAGAGACGATTCGTAAGAGCCGTATGAATAATCCAATTCCAGTAGTGGCGATTGTAGGATATACGAATGCAGGAAAATCTACGCTTTTAAATACGCTTACTGATGCAAGAATCTTAGCGGAGGATAAGTTATTTGCGACATTAGATCCAACGACTAGAAACCTTGTATTAGAAAGTGGGCAACAAATCCTTCTAACGGATACGGTTGGATTTATCCGCAAGCTTCCTCACCACTTAATCGAAGCGTTCAAAAGTACGTTAGAAGAAGCAAAATATGCCGATGTGATCCTACACGTAGTGGATGCAAGCAACCCAGTGCATGACAAGCAAATGCATATCGTGTATGAAACATTAGAAAACCTTGGTGTAAAAGATAAGCCAATCATTACGGCATTCAATAAGATCGATGCGTTAGAAGAAGTCGAAATCATGAAGGATCTAAAAGCAGATGAGACAGTTCGTATCAGTGCGAAAAATAAAATTGGATTAGATCATTTATTAGATACAATTGAAGGCATCTTAAGAGAACAAAAACAATTAATTGAAAAAGTATTCCCGTATAGCGAGGCTGGCAAGATCCAAGCCATCCGTAAATATGGTCAGTTATTAGAAGAAGAGTACCAAGAAGAAGGCATCTTTGTTAAGGCATATGTGCCAAAAGAGATTTATCTAGGCCTATAGGGAATTGTAGAACGAGCAGGTATTGCAGCAGCAAGTACCTGCTCGTTTTCCATATGCCAACAGAAAAAACTTATCGAATTCTGCACGTTTAGTACTTGCGTTTTTGGGAAATATAGTAGTGTTTGTTTCTTGAAACTTATGCTTATAAAAGAGTATAATACAACATATAGTATACGTGTGATGAAACAGCAATAGATGTTGTGCTTGGCAACGTTCTTGCGTAGAAGCTGAAGTGAATAGTAAAAGTGGTTAGAAGGGAGCAGGAGTTTTATGTTTAATGTAGTAAAACGAGATGGAGAGATTGCTCAGTTTCGACTAGCGAAGATCTCCAATGCCATTATGAAGGCATTTAAAGCAACTAGTAAGCTGTATGATGAGGACATCATCCACTTACTGGCCCTTAGAGTAACTTCTGATTTTCAATCAAAGATAAAAGAGAACGCAGTCTCAGTGGAAGACATACAAGATAGCGTAGAGCAGGTGTTAGAGGAAACTGGATATACCGATGTGGCAAAGGCCTATATCTTGTATCGTAAGAATAGAGAAAAAATACGTAACATGAAATCCACGATTTTAGATTATAAGGAGATCGTAAACAGTTATGTGAAGGAAGAGGATTGGCGAGTAAAGGAAAACTCTACGGTTACCTATTCCGTTGGTGGACTGATTCTTCATAATTCCGGCTCTATTACTGCGAATTATTGGTTATCTGAAATTTATGATGAGGAAATTGCAAACGCACATAGAAAAGGGGATATGCATATCCATGACTTATCGATGCTCACGGGATACTGTGCTGGATGGTCCCTAAAGCAGCTCATCAAGGAGGGGCTAGGAGGAATTCCTGGGAAGATTACCTCGTCTCCAGCTGCTCATTTATCAACGCTTTGCAACCAGATGGTGAATTTTTTAGGGATCATGCAGAATGAATGGGCAGGGGCACAGGCGTTTTCTTCATTTGACACGTACCTTGCACCATTTGTAAAGGTTGATCAGTTATCCTACCGCGATGTAAAGCAGTGCATCCAGTCGTTCATCTATGGGGTGAACACGCCAAGCAGATGGGGCACGCAGGCTCCGTTTTCGAACATCACGTTAGATTGGACGGTTCCAGATGATTTAGCCAACCTTCCATGTATTGTCGGTGGCAAGGAAGTGGACTTTACTTATAAAGATTGTAAGAGGGAGATGGATATGGTCAACAAAGCCTTTATCGAGATTATGATTGAAGGCGATGCCAATGGGCGTGGATTCCAATATCCGATTCCAACATATTCGATCACCAGGGATTTTGACTGGTCTGATACGGAAAATAATCGGCTGCTATTTGAGATGACGAGTAAATACGGTACCCCATATTTCTCAAACTATATTAACAGTGACATGGAGCCTAGCGACGTGCGCTCTATGTGTTGCAGGCTGCGCTTAGACCTTCGTGAGCTTAGGAAGAAGACGGGCGGATTCTTTGGCTCGGGAGAAAGCACGGGAAGTGTTGGCGTAGTTACAATCAATATGCCTAGAATCGCCTATCTATCAAAGGATGAGGAGGAATTCTTTGAACGGTTGGATAGGATGATGGATATTGCGGCAAGGTCCTTGAATGTAAAGAGAAAAGTAATCAGCCGCCTGTTAAACGAGGGGCTGTATCCATATACGAAACGGTATCTTGGCAACTTTGATAATCACTTTTCTACGATTGGCTTAATCGGCATGAATGAGGCAGGGCTGAATGCTAGATGGATAGGAAAAGATATGACCCATGAGGAAACCCAGCAGTTCTCAGTACGGGTGCTAAACCATATGAGGGAACGTCTAAGCGATTATCAGGAGCAGTATGGAGAGTTATATAACTTAGAGGCAACACCAGCGGAATCTACCACGTATCGTTTGGCAAAGCATGACAAGGAAGCCTATCCTGACATCATTACGGCAGGAAAGCCTGGAGAGACGCCGTATTATACGAACAGTTCCCATCTTCCAGTTGGATATACGGAAGATATATTTGATGCTTTGGATATCCAAGACCAGCTGCAGACGCTGTATACGTCAGGAACCGTATTCCATACATTCTTAGGAGAGAAGCTGCCAGATTGGAAGGCCGCAGCAAAATTAGTACGTACCATTGCAGAAAACTATAAGTTGCCGTATTATACGATTTCCCCAACGTATTCGATCTGCAAGACACATGGATACTTAAAGGGAGAGCAGTTTACATGTCCGATCTGCGGAGAGAGGGCGGAAGTCTATAGCCGTATCACGGGCTACTACCGTCCCGTACAAAATTGGAATGAAGGAAAGCGTCAGGAATACGAAGACCGCAAGGAATATGAATATATAGAGAGCAAGGCGCATTACAAGGAAGAGGAAGAACGGACCGAGTCCCAGGAATCCACGGGAAGAAATGGGGCGTTCTTATTTACGACCAAGACTTGTCCAAATTGCATCGTGGCAAAACGGATGTTAGGAGATTTAGAATATACGCTCTTAGATGCAGCAGAGGAGCCAGAGTTAGTGAGGTATTATGGAATCCGGCAGGCACCAACCCTTGTGGTGGAGGAATGCGGGCAGGTTACGAAATATGCCAGCTTATCTCGAATCAAAGATTATGTCGACCAAGTGACAGTGTTGTCAAAATAAGTAGACATAAGCATGAAAACAAGGTATGATAGAAGAAATGATTTGAAAAAGGAATGGGAAGAATGAGCAGAGCAGATCAGATTTTTATAGACATGTGTAAAGATATACTAGAGAACGGAACAAGTACCGAAGGAGAAAAAGTTCGTCCGAAATGGGAAGACGGGGCAAGCGCTTATACGATTAAAAAGTTTGGCGTTGTAAACCGTTACGACTTATCCAAAGAGTTTCCAGCAATCACATTAAGAAGAACAGGAATCAAGAGCTGTATCGATGAGATTTTATGGATTTGGCAAAAGAAATCCAATAATATCAATGAATTAAACAGTCATATTTGGGATAGCTGGGCGGATGAAGATGGCTCGATCGGAAAGGCATACGGATATCAATTAGGCGTAAAGCATGAATACAAAGAAGGCATGATGGATCAAGTAGACCGTGTAATTTATGACTTAAAGAACAATCCATACAGCCGTCGCATCATGACAAACATCTATGTTCATCAAGACTTACATGAGATGAACCTATATCCATGCGCATATAGCGTGACATTTAACGTGACAAAAGACCGTGACAGCGATAAGTTACGTCTTAACGCAATCCTAAACCAACGTTCCCAAGACGTATTAGCAGCAAATAACTGGAATGTTTGTCAGTATGCAGTATTAGTGCATATGTTAGCGCAAGTATGCGGATATGAAGTGGGTGAATTAGTGCATGTAATCGCAGATGCACATATTTATGACCGTCATATTCCAATCATTGAAGAATTAATCACACGTCCAACGTTTGAAGCTCCAACATTCTGGATGAATCCAGAGATTAAAGATTTCTATGAATTTACCGTAGATGACTTTAGACTAGATAACTATCAACATGGACCACAGGTAAAGAATATTCCAATTGCAGTATAAAGGAGAATGAGATGAATTTAATCGTAGCAGTAGATAAGAACTGGGCCATTGGCTATAAGAATGACTTATTAGTGAAAATCCCAGCAGATCAACGTTTCTTCCGTGAAGAAACAACTGGTAAAGTGGTAATCATGGGAAGAAAGACATTAGAATCTTTCCCTCAAAAACAACCATTAAAGAACCGCAAGAACATCGTAATCACAAAGGATCGTAATTACAAGGTAAAGGATGCCGTTGTCGTTCACAGCATCGAAGAAGCGCTAAAAGAAGTAGAAGGCGTTCCAACGGAAGATGTGTATGTAATTGGTGGAGCAACGATTTATGAACAGATGATGCAATATTGTGATGTTGCACATGTTACAAAAATCGATTATGCATACCAGGCGGATACGTTCTTCCCGAACTTAGACGAAATGCCAGAATGGCAAGTCGTTGCAGATAGTGAAGAGCAAACGTATTATGATTTAGAATACTATTTCCTTCGTTATGAACGAGTAAATAAATAATTAGAAAACACAAAAAGCCATTTCTTTGGGAGACTAGGGAAATGGCTTTTTTCTTGCATCGAGGATTGCAGCGCAATCTCCGCTTTGTTCTTCTATACTTTTTTTCAAAGTATGTGCATATGATTATAAAAAAGGTTGCGGGAGTTGAAGACAAGATTGAAAAAGCGGGTAATAGGTCTTGCGATCTTTCTCGTGGTAAGCCTGGTCGTATGTTATGGGGTTAACCTTACATCGAAAGGGTATTACAACACGGAGACCTATGGTGAATATAACAGCAGGGTAAATAAAGAGACTGGCGCAGACGCGGCAGAAACAATGAAGCGACAGACGAAGTCGGAGGTAGTAAAGCAGCATATCGAGCAGGAGAATACGAAGGAAAAGCAGACCGATGACAGCCAGGAAAAAATCAAAAAGCAGAGAAAGAAAAAAGCCTATCTCACCTTTGACGATGGACCAAGCGATAATACGCCAAAGATTCTTGCGGCATTAAAGAAGTACAATGCGAAGGCTACTTTTTTTATGATTGGAGAGCAAATCGTTCCAGAGAAAGAGGCGTTGGTAAAGGCGATGTTGAAGGAGGGACACATCATCGGAGTACATACGTTTACCCATAACCGAAAGAAAATGTATGCCAACAAGCAGGCATGCCTTTCAGACATTAAAAAGACTTACGAGAAGCTAGAGGAAGTCACAGGGATTAAGCCAAAGTATTATCGGTTCCCATATGGAAGCGCGAACTGTTACATTTCAGGATATTGTAACCAGGTCATCAAGGAACTAAAGGATATGGGGCTGGATTATGTGGATTG
>CALZJY010000070.1 GCA_945787925.1 uncultured Anaerosporobacter sp.
ACAGTCGCCAAGGTCATGCAAGCAGGACTTTGGCTCGTTGTTCGCGTAAATAAGAGCCGCAACCACCAGTATACTTACTGGCCATTGCGGCTCTTTCTGTTTTTCCATATATGGAGCTGAGGGGAATCGAACCCCTGTCCGAAAGCCCATTCATTGCGGCATCTCCCATTACAGTCAATCTTTTATGCTAGCCTATACTAGCTGTTCCCTCCGTGATACGCCGGTTGACAGGCTTACCACATTGGTAGCTTCATATTTCTTTTATTCTGGCAAAGCTTACAGAACAAAGTGCTCCGCAAGGTCGAAGCCGAACACTTAAGCTGCGGAAGGCCTAAGGTCGACTGCAGCCACTAGGCTGCGTACGCTAAATTTTCGTCTGCGTTTATATTTAATTCTATGTTAGTACGCGGTCATAGTCCGCGAATGGCTTCCACAACTGCAAAACCCCCGTCGAAACCAGTACAACCCCGAGTTGTAAAAGGCACAAGTTCATGTGCTCTGGTTATACAGACGACTCGTATTTCAATAATACTACACAATGGAGCATTTGTCAACCATTTTAGTATAGATTACGAACTTTAAAATCCTTCTCAGCTTCTCTACGTTGGTCTTTCTTTGCAATATCCTGACGTTTATCGTATAATTTCTTACCTCTTGCAAGGCCGATTTCTACTTTTACAAGACTTCCCTTGAAATAAATATTTAACGGAACCAATGTATAGCCTTTTTGTTGCATTTGCCCCATTAACTTATTAATTTCATGACGATGAAGTAATAACTTCTTTACACGTAATGGATCTTTATTAAAGATATTTCCTTTTTCATAAGGACTGATATGCATGTTATATACATATACCTCTCCATTCTCGATACGAATGAAAGATTCTTTAATAGAGCATTTGCCCATACGCAAAGATTTTACTTCTGTTCCATGAAGACTGATTCCTGCTTCATATTTATCTTCAATGAAATAATCAAAAAATGCTTTTTTGTTATTTGCAATTAACTTCTTTGAATCCTTTGCCACTTTTCCTATCTCCCATTTCACATTTGTTAGTTCTATTATATCAATTCATACTAGAATTTCAATAAAGAAACCATAAATCGGTAATTTAACGGGATGATGCCGAAACACCATCCCTCAATCACGATTACTCCGCAGTTTCACCGTTTGCATCGTATTCTTTTACTTTTGACATAATCTCATCTTCATCCCAATCGTCTTCTGGCTCTTCTTCTACCAATTCAAAGTCGATGGTTCTAGCTAAAGAATCTACGCCCATAACTTCAATCATTACCTTTTGACCAAGCTTATACGTCTTCTTCGTATGTTCCCCGATCATTGTGTAAGATTCTTCATCATAGAAATAGTAATCATCACGAAGATTTGTTACCTTCACCATACCTTCAATGGTATTTGGAAGTTCTACATATAATCCCCATGTTGTAATACCAGAAATAACACCTTCGAATTGTTCGCCGATGAATTTCTTCATATATTGTGCTTTTTTCAGCTTTTCTACATCGCGTTCCGCTTCATCTGCTCTACGCTCCATTGCTGAAGACTGACTAGCCACCTCAGGAAGGATACGGTTATAATGGTTTGCACGTTTATCACTGATACCCTTACGTAAATTCTCCTTGATGATTCGATGAATCTGTAAATCCGGATAACGACGGATTGGAGAAGTAAAGTGACAGTAATATTGTGTTGCAAGACCAAAGTGGCCATCGTTAGATACCGTATATTTTGCCTGTTTCATACTACGTAAAGTAAGACGGCTGATTAACGGCTCTTCCGCTGTTCCTTCGATCTTCTTTAATAATTTCTGCAACTCTTTTGGATGCACTTCATCCTGTCCGATGCGGATCGTATGCCCAAAGTTATTGATAAAGATACCTAGCTTTTGGATCTTTTCTGGATCTGGATTCTCATGGGTACGATATACAAACGGAATCTCTTGCCAGAAATAATCTTCTGCTACTGTTTCATTTGCAATCAACATAAAGTCTTCGATAATCTTAGTCGCACTATTACGTTCATATGCTTTTACCTCGATTGGTCTACCCTTTTCATCAAGAATGATCTTGCTTTCTGGGAAATCAAAGTCGATGGAACCACGTTTTCTACGTTTTTCACGTAAGATATCCGCAAGTTCTTTCATTAAATGGAACATTGGAACTAATGGTTCGTATTCTTTACATTCCTCTTCGTCTCCATCTAAGATTTTTTGTACGGAATTGTACGACATTCTTCTCGTTACATTCAATACCGTTTCACAAATACGATGTCCCACTACATTACCTTTGCTATCGATATCCATGAAGCAGGATAATGCAAGACGGTCTACTCCTGCATTTAACGAACAGATACCGTTACTTAATTTATGTGGAAGCATTGGAATTACACGGTCTACCAAGTATACACTTGTTCCACGTTTTAATGCTTCCTCATCTAATACGGAACCTTCTTTTACATAGTTCGATACATCTGCGATATGAACGCCTAACTTATAGATATCGCCTTCTTTGCTAAGTGTAATCGCATCATCTAGATCCTTCGCATCTTCGCCATCGATCGTTACGGTATCAATATCACGAATGTCTACACGTCCGCTATATTCTTTTGGATCTACTTCTTCAGGAATGTTATCAATGTATTTCATCACAGGGCCTGGGAACTCAGTAGGCAGACCATAGCCCTTTACGATTGACATGATATCTACGCCAGGATCATTGATATGGCCTAAGATTTCTACTACGCGACCTTCTGGTTTCTTTTCCTTAGATCCATAGTTTGTAATCTTAACAACAACCTTATGCCCTGTCACTGCACCTTTTGTAAATTCCTTTGGAATATAGATGTCTCGATTAAACTTCTTATTATCTGTAACAACAAATCCGAAATTCTTACTTTTTGCAAATGTTCCAACTACTTCATCCGTCTTACGTTCAACAATACCAACGATAACGCCTTCTCTACGTTTTCCAGATCTGCCTTCTAAGACTTTTACCTGTACAATATCGTTATGAAGGGCTCCCTTCGTCGCGTTTTCCGGAATAAAGATATCTTGATCTTCTCCCTCTACTTCAACAAATCCGAATCCTCTACTATTCCCAATATACGTTCCAACGAGCATATTTTCATCAGAAACTTTAAACTTACCTTTGACATCAATGGTAATCTTACCGTCTGCCACTAAGCTTTCTAATACTTCTCGTAAATCGCCTTTTTCTTTCTTTGGTACTTGTAGCGTTATCATCATTTCTTTGAACTTTAATGGACGATATTCTTTGCTACTGATATAGCTATATACAAGCTCTTTTTTTGCTTCTAATAGTACTTTGTCCATCTGACAACACCAACCTTTCTTGCCATAATTGCTAATATAAGCATAGCCTCGTTTCTTCTAACTTATTCGAAATGAATACTTCAAAATATATCCCATTATACCATAAGATTCTAGCAATTGCTACTTTTCCTTACTTCATTGTATTGCTCTTTCCAACCATTTGACCATAGCTAAATCTGTATACAGCAACGAGAAGAAATACGCTTTGCGAGTTTCCCTCGTTGTTCGCGTAAAAAAAAGCAGCCACATATGTGACTGCTTTTCAAACCTAGTTACTGGGTATTTACTAATTAGTTAAAAATACTGAAGTGAAGTACTACAGATAACACGATAAATACAGTAGCTAAAGCTATTGTAATTTTACTAAGTGCACCTTCCATTGTACGACCTTTATTTTTCCCCCAATAAGTATCAGCGGCACCAGTAAGAGTGCCTAATCCGCCAGACTTACCTTCTTGCATTAGTACTACGACAATTAAGCCGAGACAATCTAATACATATAGAATTGTTAAAATGTATTTTAAGATCTCCATTCTTTACACCTCCTAATGCCTAACAAACTGATTTTATCATATAATATATGGTAATTCAACATTTATTTCTTACCATACATTTGGACTTGAGTGTAAGCTATTAGTTTTTCTTTACAAGAAGAGATTTACCTGTCATTTCTTCTGGTTGTTCCATACCCATCATTTCGATTAATGTTGGAGCGATATCTGCTAAGCATCCGCCTTCTCTTAATGTGTATTCTTTATCATAGTTTACTAAGATAAATGGTACTGGGTTTGTTGTATGAGCTGTGAAAGGAGCTCCTGTAGTGTAGTCTTGTAATTGTTCTGCATTACCATGGTCAGCACAGATGAACATTTGTCCGTCTACTTCTTCGATTGCAGCAACAACGCGACCTACGCATTCATCAACAGCTTCAACAGCTTTGATTGCAGCTTCTTCGATACCAGTATGACCAACCATATCTGGGTTAGCGAAGTTTACGATGATTACGTCATATTTATCAGATTTGATTGCGTCTACAAGACCATCCGCTACTTGATAAGCGCTCATTTCTGGTTGTAAATCGTAAGTTGCAACTTTTGGAGATTTTACCAATAATCTGTCTTCGCCTTCGTATGGTTCTTCTTTACCACCGTTGAAGAAGAATGTTACGTGAGCGTATTTTTCTGTTTCAGCTGTTCTAAGTTGTTTTTTACCGTTTTTAGATAAGAATTCACCTAACGTATTGTTGATTGCAACTTTCTTGAATGCTACAGATTTGTTAGGAATTGTTGCATCATATTCAGTGAAGCAAACGAAGTTTACATCTAATCTTTCTTTTCTTTCGAAACCATCAAATGCGTCATCACAGAATGCTCTAGTGATTTCTCTTGCACGGTCAGGACGGAAGTTGAAGAATACTACGCTATCTTTGTTGTTGATTGTAGCGATTGCTTTGCCTTCTTTTGCAACAACTGTTGGAAGAACGAATTCATCGTTTTCACCTTTGTCATAAGATTGTTGAACAGCTTCTACTGCACTGTTAGCAGTTTCGCCTTCACCTAAAGTTAATGCGTTGTAAGCTTTTTCAACACGATCCCATCTGTTGTCACGATCCATTGCATAGTAACGACCTACAACGGATGCGATTTCACCAACACCGATTTCAGCCATTTTTTCTTCTAATTCTTTTACGAATCCTAAACCAGAAGTTGGAGCTGTATCACGGCCATCTAAGAAGCCATGAACATATACTTTAGTTAAACCAGCACGTTTTGCAAGTTCTAATAAGCCATATAAGTGTGTATTGTGGCTATGAACACCGCCGCTAGATAATAAACCGAATAAGTGTAATGCAGAGTCATTTTCTTTGCAGTTGTTTACTGCAGCAACTAATGCTTCATTTTCAAAGAAAGTACCATCTTTGATTTCTTTTGTGATTCTTGTAAGTTCTTGGTATACGATTCTACCAGCACCCATGTTAAGGTGACCAACTTCGGAGTTACCCATTTGGCCATCTGGTAAACCTACTTGTTCACCACTTGCATAACCTTTTACAAATGGGCATTCAGCCATTAATTTATCCATAACTGGAGTTTTTGCTTCTTTTACAGCATTAGCTTGTTCTTTTTCATTTAAACCATAACCATCTAAGATCATTAAAACTGTAGGTTTTTTACTCATGTCATATACTCCTTTATTATATCAATTGTAGCGCGATTTCTCGCAAAACTTCCGCCTTGGTAATGAGCCAAAACGGAAGTAAAGTGCTTAAATGCTCCCAGAGATCATACTCTAGGAGCAAATAAACAATTCTTATTTATTGTAGTTAACGATTTGACCGAAGTCTGGTTTTAAGCTTGCGCCACCAACTAATCCACCATCGATATCTGCTTGAGCAAATAATTCTGGAGCACTAGCTGCGGATACAGAACCACCGTATTGGATACGGATTGCTGCTGCAGTAGCTTCGTCATAGATTTCTCCGATTAATTCACGGATTGCTGCACATACTTCTTGAGCTTGTTCAGTTGTAGCAACTTTACCAGTTCCGATTGCCCAGATTGGTTCGTAAGCGATTACAACAGTTTTTGCTTGTTCAGCAGTTACGCCGTTTAAAGCGATTTTGATTTGTTGACGGATGAAGTCAATTGTAACACCTTGTTCTCTTTGAGCTAAGGATTCACCACAGCAAAGGATTGGAGTAATTCCGTGTTCTAAAGCTTTTAATACTTTTTTGTTTACTGTTTCATCAGTTTCAGCGAAGTATTCTCTTCTTTCAGAGTGACCGATGATTACATATTTAACTCCGATATCTGTTAACATGTTTGGAGCGATTTCTCCAGTGAAAGCACCGCTTTCTTCATAGAACATGTTTTCAGCACCGATGTTGATGTTAGAGCCTTTAGCTGCTTCGATTGCAGTAGTTAAAGAGATTGCAGGAACGCAAAATACTACATCTACATCATCATTTTGTACTAATGGTTTTAATTCTTCGATTAATTTAACTGTTTCACTTGGAGTTTTGTTCATTTTCCAGTTACCAGCGATAATTTTTCTACGCATATTTTTTTCTCCTATTAAATAAAAATTTTATATTTGTGCTTTCTATTGTAATCAAGCACTCAAATAAGGGCGAGATAAGTTTCCTTATGCACGCCCTAAGATTACAACTATTTATCGTTAGCTGCAACTACACCTGGAAGATCTTTACCTTCTAAGAATTCTAAAGAAGCTCCACCACCTGTAGAGATGTGAGTCATTTTATCACCGAATCCTAAGATGTTTACAGCTGCTGCAGAATCACCACCACCGATGATTGTTGTAGCTGTAATGTCAGCTAAAGCTTTAGCTACTGCTACAGTACCTTGAGCGAAGTTAGACATTTCGAATACACCCATTGGTCCATTCCATACAACTGTTTTAGCATCAACTAATGCATCAGCGTACATTTTAGCTGTTTTAGGTCCGATATCAAGACCCATTTCGTCAGCTGCTAAGTCACCTTCAACTACTCTGAATTCAGAATCGTTAGAGAATTCTTTTGCTGCAACAACGTCAACAGGAAGTAATAAGTTAACGCCTTTTGCTTTTGCTTTTTCGATCATTTCTTTCGCGTATTCTAAGTAATCGTTTTCAACTAAGGATTTACCTACTTCTTCACCCATAGCTTTAGCGAATGTGAAGGACATACCACCACCGATGATAAGTGTATCAACTTTATCAAGTAAGTTGTTGATTACAGAGATTTTAGAAGATACTTTAGATCCACCAAGGATTGCTACGAATGGTCTTTCTGGATTATTAACAGCGTTTCCTAAGAAATCGATTTCTTTTTGCATTAAGTAACCAACTACTGCAGTGTCAACGAATTGAGTAACACCAACGTTAGAGCAGTGAGCTCTGTGAGCAGTACCGAATGCATCGTTAACGAATACATCAGCTAAAGATGCTAAATCTTTAGAGAAAGCTTCTTCGTTTTTCGTTTCTTCTTTTCTGTAACGAGTGTTTTCAAGAAGAACAACATCTCCGTCTTGCATAGCAGCTACAGCAGCTTTTGCATTTTCACCAACAACTTCAGCGTCAGCAGCGAATTTAACTTCTTGTCCTAATAATTCGGATAAACGAACAGCTACAGGAGCTAAAGATAATTCTGGTTTAGCTTCTCCCTTTGGTTTACCAAGGTGAGAGCAAAGGATTACTTTACCGCCATCAGCGATTAATTTTTTGATTGTTGGAAGTGCAGCAACAAGACGGTTTTCGTCTGTGATTTTGCCATCTTGTAAAGGTACGTTGAAGTCACAACGAACTAAAACTCTTTTACCTTTTACATTAATATCATCTACGGATTTTTTATTTAACATTGTGGTTTCTCCTTTCAAATCAGGGAATTAAGATTCCCTAAATATAAAAATAGGTCTGGTCCTATAGTAGAATCAATATAGTAATTGATTTTCCCTACAAAGACCGGACCTATTTCAGATCATAAAGCTATATTGCCTTATCTACTAATCTTACTATACTTATGCTAATTCAGCGAAGTATTTGATTGTTCTAACCATTTGGCTAGTGTAAGAGTTTTCGTTATCATACCAAGAAACAACTTTAACTAAAGATTTTCCTTCTCCAAGTGGAGTTACTTTTGTTTGAGTTGCATCGAATAAAGAACCGTAAGTGATACCTACGATATCAGAAGATACTAATTCTTCTTCAGTGTAACCGAAGGAATCAGATTGAGCAGCTTTCATAGCAGCGTTTACTTCTTCAGCAGTTACTTCTTTGTTTACAACTGCTACTAATTCAGTTAAAGAACCAGTTGGAACTGGAACACGTTGAGCAGCACCATCTAATTTACCAGATAATTCTGGGATAACTAAACCGATTGCTTTAGCAGCACCTGTAGAGTTAGGAACGATGTTAACAGCACCAGCACGAGCTCTTCTGAAATCGCCTTTTCTGTGTGGTCCGTCTAATAACATTTGATCTCCAGTGTAAGCGTGGATTGTAGTCATGAAACCTTTTTCGATAGTTCCTAATTTATTTAAAGTGTCAGCCATAGGAGCTAAACAGTTTGTTGTACAAGAAGCTGCAGAGATGATGTTATCTTCTTTAGTTAATGTTTTTTCATTTACAGAGTAAACGATTGTTGGAAGGTCATTTCCAGCTGGAGCGGAGATAACAACTTTTTTAGCACCTGCATCGATG
>CALZJY010000071.1 GCA_945787925.1 uncultured Anaerosporobacter sp.
ATATCAAAGTAGCCGTAATGGGTTGCGTCGTAAATGGACCAGGAGAAGCTAAAGAAGCAGATATCGGTATCGCTGGCGGACGTGGTGAAGGATTAATCATCAAGAAAGGTGTCGTGGTGAAAAAAGTACCTGAAGATCGTCTTTTAACGGAACTTCGCGAAGAACTCTTACATTGGAAAGAAAATAATTAGACAGTCAAAGCGTGGGAGGATGCTATGCTATTTTTTGAATCGTTCGACCAATTTGAAGTAAATAATAAATTGACAGAATTGTTTCAGTTTGTCGAGGTAACGAAGGTTACGTTAAAACAGGCGCAACAAAAAATCTTGATCTATATCGATAGTGAGAATATCATTCCCTATCAGTATGTGAAAACAATGGAAGCCCTGATGCAGCGAAAGTTATTTCCAGACTGGACGATTGAAATCAAAGAACATTATTTATTAAAGCATGAAAATGACTTTCAAACGGTCATGAAACGTTATAAAGATACTCTGGGGGAAGAAGTAAAAGAACGAAGTGTAATCAGTGCATATTATATCAATCATGAGAAATACACCATTGAAGGTAATACACTGACATTCGAGATGGAAGATAACTTTATCAATAAATCTTACTATGAGATCTTAAGAGAATTCCTAGTGGACGTATTCCAAAAGCGTTTCAGCATGGAAATCCAGGTCAAAGTAAACTACTTCGAGCCAGCGAAAAAAGAAGAGCCAGAAGAGGATTATGCGGATCAATTATCCAGACATAAGGCCGAAGTGGCGAAAATGCAGGCATCGCATAGAAAAGAAACAAAAGCAGACGAGGCAAAGCCACAAGAACAGCCAAAACGAGTGGAACCACAGAAGGCAGCAGCGCAAGTGGGTGGTGGATCACCACAAAAGCCATTCGAAAAGAAACCATTCACACCGAAGAAGAAGCTTCCGAACGATCCAAGTGTCATCTATGGAAGAAACTTCGAAGGCGACTTAGTTTCCATCGTGGACATTCAGGATGAAATTGGTGAGGTGGTAGTTCATGGTAAAATTGTATCTACCGAAGAAAGAGAGCTTCGTAATGGTAAGACATTACTTATGTTCTCGCTTACTGACTTTACAGACAGTATTACGGTTAAAATCTTTATCAATAAGGACGATTCCCAAAAAGTATGTGGCGAATTATCCAAAGGTGCCTTTGTCCTAATCAAAGGTATGGCATTATATGATAGCTACTCCAAAGAAGTCAGCATCAGTTCTGTCGTAGGGATTAAAAAGATTTCTGACTTTACGGTAAAACGTAAGGATGAATCCAAAGAGAAACGAGTGGAGTTACATGCCCATACAACGTGTAGAACTCCACTGTCATACAGTAATGAGCGATATGGATGCGGTAGTAAACGTAAAATCATTAATCAAGCGTGCATTAGAATGGGGACATCCTGCGATTGCAATTACCGACCATGGTGTGGTGCAGTCATTCCCTGAGGCAAACCATGCGATTGGAAAAGATGATCCGATCAAGATTATTTACGGTATGGAAGCGTACGTAGTAGATGATACGAAACAGGTCGTAGAAAATGATAAAGGACAATCGATCGATGCTCCTTGTGTTGTATTCGATATCGAGACAACCGGATTCGACTCCGCAATCAACCATATTATTGAGATTGGTGCGGTAAAAGTGGTAGAAGGTAAGATTGTAGACCGTTATTCTACCTTTATCAATCCGGGTGTTCGTATTCCTGCTCGTATTACAGAACTTACGTCCATTACGGATGAGGATGTAAAGGATGCAAGAGGAATCGAAGAAATTCTACCAGAATTCTTAGAGTTCTGTGAAGGCAGCGTATTAGTAGCCCATAATGCTTCGTTTGACGTAGGTTTTATTACGTATAAGGCGAAACTATTAGGAATTGATATTGACTATACCGTATTAGATACGGTTGGACTTGCCAGAATGTTGCTGCCGAACTTAAGTAAATATAAGCTGAACCTAGTAGCAAAAGCATTGGATATTTCGTTAGAAAACCATCATAGAGCCGTGGACGATGCTGAAGCAACGGCGCAAATCTTTGTTCGATTTATTGAAATGCTAAGGGAAAGGGAAATCCATACGTTTACGGCATTGAATGAAGCGAATAAGTTAACGCCAGAAGCAATTAAGAAGTTGCCAACGTACCATGCCATCATCCTAGCAAAGAATGATATAGGACGTATTAATTTATATAAATTAGTATCTCTGTCTCATATCGAGTACTTTAGTAGAAGACCAAGAATTCCAAAAAGTCTGCTCGATGAGAATAGAGAGGGCTTGATCCTTGGCTCTGCGTGTGAGGCGGGAGAAGTATTCCAGGCAGTCGTTCGTAACCAGCCAGAAGCAGAAATCAAGCGAGTGGTAGATTTCTATGATTATTTAGAAATCCAGCCTCTTGGAAATAATGAATTTATGATTGAGAGTGATCGTTACGAAGTAAGTTCCAAAGAAGATTTGATGGAACTCAACCGACGCATTATTGAATTAGGAGACCGTTATGACAAGCCAGTCGTTGCAACATGTGACTGTCATTTCTTAGACCCTGAGGACGAAGTATATCGTAGAGTCATTATGGCCGGAAAAGGATTTAAGGATGCGGATAACCAGCCGCCACTTTATTTTAGAACGACAGAGGAAATGCTTCATGAATTTGAGTATTTAGGAAGTGCGAAAGCAAGAGAAGTCGTTATAACAAATACAAATAAGATTGCGGATATGATTGAAAAGATTTCACCGGTTCGTCCGGATAAATGTCCTCCTGTCATCGAAGATTCGGATAAGCAGCTTCGTGATATTTGTTATACGAAGGCCCACTCCATGTATGGGCCAGATCTTCCAGAACAAGTAAAGGGAAGGCTTGAGCATGAGCTGAACTCAATCATTTCCAATGGATTCGCCGTAATGTATATCATTGCCCAGAAGCTAGTATGGAAATCCAATGAGGATGGATACCTAGTAGGTTCCCGTGGTAGTGTTGGTTCTTCGTTCGTAGCGACAATGGCCGGTATTACCGAGGTTAATCCGCTGGCAGCACATTATTATTGTACAAACTGTTTCTATTCTGATTTTACATCAGAGGAAGTTCGAAAATTCTCTGGTAGCTCCGGATGTGATATGCCAGACAAGTTATGTCCAAACTGCGGAAAGCCACTTGAAAAAGATGGGCATGATATTCCGTTCGAAACCTTCCTTGGTTTCTACGGGGATAAGGAACCGGATATCGATCTTAACTTCTCTGGGGAATACCAAGCAAAAGCCCATGATTATACGGAGGTTATCTTCGGAAAAGGGCATACGTTCCGTGCAGGAACAATCGGTACCCTGGCAGAAAAGACAGCCTTTGGTTTTGTAAAGAACTATTATGAGGAACATGGAGAAAAGAAGAGAAATGCGGAAATTGATCGTATCGTATCGGGATGCGTAGGTGTTCGAAGAACAACAGGGCAGCATCCAGGTGGTATCATCGTACTTCCTCATGGCGAGGAGATTTACTCCTTTACCCCAGTACAACGTCCAGCAAACGATATGACGACGAAGACAGTAACGACACATTTCGATTACCACTCCATCGATCATAACTTGTTAAAACTAGATATTCTCGGACACGACGATCCGACGATGATTCGTATGTTGGAAGATTTAACAGGAATTGATGCACAGACGATCCGATTAGACGATGAGAAAGTACTATCCTTGTTTGAATCGACGGAGGCTCTAGGAATCGAACCAAAAGATTTGATTGACTGTGATCTTGGTTCCCTTGGAATTCCAGAGTTTGGTACGGACTTCGTTATGCAGATGCTTCGTGATACGAAGCCAAAGACTTTCTCAGATCTTGTTCGTATCTCCGGACTAAGTCATGGTACCGACGTATGGCTGAACAATGCCCAGTATTTCATTGCAAAAGGGGATTGTACACTGTCTACTGCAATCTGTACCCGAGATGATATTATGACCTTCCTGATTTATAAAGGCGTGGAAAATGGTCTTGCATTCAAAATCATGGAAAGTGTTCGTAAAGGTAAGGGGCTTACCCCGGATATGGAGAGTGCCATGTTAGAGGCGAATGTAGATGAATGGTATATCGAATCATGTAAACGAATCAAATACATGTTCCCGAAAGCCCATGCTGCTGCATACGTAATGATGGCATTCCGTATTGCGTATTTTAAAGTATATTATCCGCTTGCTTATTATGCGGCATATTTCAGTATCCGTGCGTCAGCATTTAACTATGAGTTAATGTGCCTTGGCCAAAGTAAATTGGAGATGCATATGAGAGATTATAAAAAGAGAAGTAACGAGCTGACGAAGAAAGAACAAGATACGTATAAGGATATGCGTTGTGTTCAAGAAATGTATGCTCGTGGATTTGAGTTTCTGCCAATTGATATTTATCAATCGGATTCAAAAAACTTCCAGATTATCGACGGAAAATTACTTCCTCCATTCAGTACGATCGACGGTCTTGGTGATAAGGCCGCAGAAGCCGTAGTAGAAGCTGTAAAAGATGGAAAATTCATTTCCCGAGATGACTTTAAGCAGAGAACAAAAGTATCTCAATCGGTAATCGATCTAATGGTAGATTTAGAAATTCTTTCAGATCTTCCTGCATCGAACCAGTTAAGTATCTTTGATGCTATGACACAATGGTAAGCAGTTTTAGCCGATCCTATTTCGAGATAGGGTCGGCTTTTGTGTTGCATAGGAAATTGCGAAGAATCCCCTATGCAATAAGGGCCTTATCACATAAAAATGTCGAATTAGGGAACACTTCTAGGGAGAAGATAAATAGTTAGGAAGGTTTTTATGTTTAGAGTAAAAGGACTGGCATTTGGAATGGTGCTGCTCCTTGGATTGTCCTCGGGTCTGCCCGTGGATGCTAAGGAGGCCTGTGAGAAGAAGGAGGGAACGACGGATCATGTGATTTTGTTCGTTTCTGATATTCATGAAGAGAATGAACGGAATCTCAAGCATTTATTGTCTAGGTTTTCGGAAACAGATATTCAGGCGGAATATATTTGTTATGGAGGAGATTATGCGAAACAATTCAGTAAGGAGGCGATTGAGAAGGTAAGACAGATGACGAAGGAGTATTTTCCAAACAGTAGGATTCTAATGACGACAGGAAACCATGAGCAAATTGGCTATAATCCGAAAATGTTTTGTACCGTGACAGAACAGAGCTCTCCTATTATGTCTGTGTCGGAAAAAGGATATGCGATCTATATGCTTGGAGCGATGACAAGACAGCAGGAATTTAGCAAGAAGCAGATTGCGGATTTGGAGCGGTTTTTAGAAGAGCAATCCAATAAGGTTCCAAAAGCTCCAGTGTTTATCGTGTCCCATTATCCAATCCATTTTTATCGTGGAAAGTCCTATGCAAGAACAACTAAAAATGGGAAACTGATGGTAGAGTTGCTGAATCGATATTCTAACGTGGTGTTCTTATATGGTCATAATCATACGTTGCAGGATGATAACTACAATGTAGTCCATATGCCAGGAGATGAACTTGAAATAGGGGAAGATGAGTTTAGCGGGATTCGTTTTGCATATGCTGCAATGGGAGCAGTAAGAGATGGTGCAGGACATGACATATATGGGATGAAAGTTACGATTGAGCATACGGTTTGCTGTAACAAGGTAATCTTTGAACATGTCAATGTAGATGCAGAGCCAAGAGATCAGATGATGATTTGTTTTCCTATTGTTGAATGATCGCGGATTTGTGCCATTATAGTATATGACGAAAGGATTATTTCAGGGGGGACTAAAAGGGAGAATGAGATGAGCTTGGTGGATATGATACATAAGGAATATGGAAATAAGGGGCAGCTTCGAGGAGAATATGTACACTAAAAAAGGAAACGGGAAAATAGCAAAAGCTATTCTTCCGTTTCCTTTTTTGTATTAATTATATTAGAGAGGCGAAGAGTTTCTTCTGGAACCTCATATGTGCGTTTCCAATGGTTCGATTCCTCGATCATCTGGTCCTTAATGGAAGCAGGTACACGAATGTCGATTAAGTCTGACATCGAATCCAAACGTAATACGGCCATTAAGATTACTACATGATGCATGTTGATAGAATTCTTTTTACCACGCATCAGGTCAGAAATAGTTGCAAGTCGTAAGCCTGATAATGCGGAAAGTTTTCGCACGGTTAAGTTGCGCTCTCTCATACGATCTGCTAATTTAAAGTAATAACAAAAACCTAAGTCTTCAAGTTCGTGATCAATGTTCCCGTAAGAATTGATCATGCTCTGGTGTCCATTTTCTGATATGTTTATCTTCTTCATTTGTTCCCCTATAATAGTTAGTTATACCAATATTGTAAAGAAGTGGTTCAAAAAAAGCAATATTATTTATTTGGAAATAACATCGGAAATGGTATAATATTGGAAAAAGATATCGTAGAAAGTAGGAGCCGTATGTTTGAATTAAAGGAATTGCAGACGATGGTAAATGGGGCGTACAGAAAGCTAAAATCTTACTACTATTATGATAAGACGTTGTTGTACATAAAAAAGAGCCTTGCGCAGTTTGAAGCAGGTAAGGGGTTTCAGGAATGTTTGCAGGAAATCGGATTGAATTTGTATTTGGAAAATCAGGCCTATTTTGATGCATTGGTAGAACGAATTGACTTTCGCGTGATGAGTAAAAAGCTGAAAGTAAATAAGCCAGAAGACATTACTCAAAAAGACATCGACCACGCAAAGAGCATTTATACGCTTAATTTCTACATTGATGCACCCGTAGAGCTTTTGATTGTAGACTGCCTGTTTATGCTCTTTGTTGGTAAAGTCAAATGTGACCTATATGGAGAGTCGGAGTGTTCGTATGCAGGAAGGTTTGTAAGGGATGTATTCCGGAAAAAGGAGCAAAGTTTGGAACGGGGAATAGATTATGCGTCCAATCGCTGTTTTGAGCCGTATTATGTTTCGTACGAGGCATGGAAGAACAAGGCGGTAGATGCAGTGGGAGAGTATAAGGATAAGACGGATATCGTCCTGATGAGTTTGGATTTTAAGAGCTTTTATTATTCGGTCAATTTTGATTTTTCCAAATTGGAACGGATGTTAAAAGGAGATAAACGTCTGCAGCAGATACGCTTCCTGACAGGAATTATAGAGAAGGTGTATCAGAAATATACAGGAATTGTTGGAAAATATAGGGATTGTAAACAAGAGTCCGAGAATACCTGTATGTTGCCAATTGGCTTATTGAGTCCGTTGGTATTGCGGAATCTCTATATGATGCGGTTTGATAGCAACATTCAAGAGGGGTTGAAACCGATCTATTATGGTAGATATGTCGATGATCTCCTTTTGGTGCTAGATTCGAAAGGAATCGCTAATCGTACGGTGGATGCGTGTATTCGCAATTATCTGATTTGTTCCAAGTTGTTTCGGAAGAGTATGAGGAATCGGATTACGTATGCGAAAGATGCAAGTTTATCGATACAGATTGATAAGGTTCGATGTTATTACTTTAAGATGGGAAGCAAGGACCGGCTGCTGAAGGGATTTTATGACCATATTGGATCGACAGTAAGTGAAGCGAACTTGGTTCCCGATATTGATATGTTCGGTCATGCCCTTGTGAAGGAAGCGTATTCCGTTGGTGGAGCTGGAGTGGAAGAAATGATGGAGGACCCAAAGCTTTCCAAGAGTAGCTATTATAACGTGGTACGTTATATCAATGGTCTTAAGTTTACGTTGAAAAACGTATATTCTGGACAAGAGGAAGTGTTGAAGTGCTTAGACGAGATTATGGATTTGTATCGAGGAAGTTCCACCATTGAATTCTTTGGTTCTTGGAGGACGGTATTTGAGTTGTTTGTCCTAGTGCAGGACGTAGGGAAGTTCCATCAATTTTATGAGACGATTGAACGGTACATAGAAGGATTGGAGTTTAAAGAGTTAAAAGCTGGAGAAATTTATCGTAAGAAATATAAGTATATTCTGTTTAAGTTGAAAAAGAGTTTGTTGGAGAATCTGAATATTGCCTGTGCCTTGGCTCTTGGATTAGATTATGGCATGTGGAAGCAAGAGGGAAAGATATACGAACTGGCAAAGTTGTTCCGCAGGGTAAACTTAATCAATCATGATATGGTATTTCTCCCACTTGTGAACTATACGAATTCTAGCCTTCTAAAGGAGGAATCACTAGTTCGGTATCGGCCATTCAAGAACTATACCCTTAGTCAGAGGAAGATCGATTGGTCTCCGCGGTTTATTCAGTTAGAGGAGTATTACCTCTGGCATTTTATGAGTTATTATCATAATCAAGAACGGAGGGAAATCAACTATCAAGAGGTATATCAGCAGTTCTTAGAGGATAATGCAATTAGTGGGGGACAGATAAATCCGATTCTTTCTGAAGAACGCATTAAAAATGTGTTCAATAGTTTTGGGAAAAACAAAAAATTATGGATTAAGACAATTGAGGTAAAGGAGAAGCACTTAAGTAAGATACGAA
>CALZJY010000072.1 GCA_945787925.1 uncultured Anaerosporobacter sp.
AAATCGAAGTGACGTATTTCTGGGAGTTAAAATGGGGAATCATTCCTATGATTATCATTTTATTTTCAGTAGAATATATTATTCCGATTCCAGGAATAAAGCAGATTCTTTTATTTTTAGGAAAACATTCGTTAAATATATTCTTAGTACACACATTTATTAGAGGATATTATATGAAAGATTTCGTATATGGATGGAAGCATTTTATCCTAATCATAGTTGTACTTTTTGGAATCTCTTTAGTAATCTCTATGATATTAGAGGCAGGAAAGAGAGTAACTGGCTATAACAAATTTATAGACAAGATGTGTGGCAAAATAATGAACGCATAGGATTCTTTCTGCTAGAATAAGGCATTCCTTTTTGTTACAATAAAGGTATTATAAGGGGAGGGAAAGTTGCTATGGAGTTAAAAAAGATACATCACGTTGCAATCATTGTATCCGATTATGAGACATCGAAAGAATTCTATGTTGAGAAACTTGGATTTCAGATTGTAAGAGAACATTATCGTCAAGAAAAGGATGATTATAAGCTAGATTTAAAACTTAGAGATTGTGAACTTGAGATATTTGGAGTGAAGAATCCACCAAAACGTGTGAATCGTCCAGAGGCTTGTGGGCTTAGACATTTAGCCTTTCATGTAGAAGATATTGAGAGTGCAATAAGAGAGTTAGAGCAAATGGGTATTCCGTGTGAGCCTGTAAGAAGGGATGCATTCACCGGAGAAAAGATGACATTCTTTTTTGATCCAGATGGTCTTCCTTTAGAGTTGCATGAATAACCAGATAAAAAAAGAAGGAAGGGCAAATCATGCGAAATGAAGTAACGAAAAAAGATATTCAAAAGATGCAAGAAGAAATTGACTATCGAAAATTAGTTGTTCGAAAAGAAGCGATAGAGGCAGTCAAAGAAGCAAGAGCACAAGGGGATCTAAGTGAGAACTTCGAGTACTATGCGGCAAAGAAAGATAAGAATAAAAATGAAAGCCGAATCCGCTATTTAGAGAGAATGATTAAGACGGCAATCATCGTTTCTGATGAATCCAAGGATGACGAAGTAGGAATCAATAATACGGTAACCGTATATTTTGAAGAAGATGATATGAGCGAGACATTTAAACTAGTCACTACGGTAAGGGGGAATTCCCTAGGTGGAAAGATCAGTATCGAGTCTCCGCTTGGGAAGGCAATTCTAGGCCATAAGGTGGGAGACAAGGTACATGTCAAAGTAAACGATACGGTTGGTTATGATGTGGTAATCGAGAAGATTGAGAATACGGAAGACGATGGAACCGATAAACTCCGTAGTTATTAAACAAAAAGCAGCGATCCTTATAGTTAGGGAAGGAAATCGCTGCTTTATTAATAATGAGTTGTAGTTTAAAAAGTGCAATGGTATAATATGAGAAATAGTTTTACATATTAGCAGAAACTAAATAAGAAAGGAAGTATACCTATGGAAAATAACAAACTAGATTGGGAAAACCTTGGATTTGGATATCACAAGACAGCAAAAAGATTTGTAGCAAATTTTAAGGATGGCGCTTGGGAAGATGGCGGATTAACAGAAGAAGATACAATCGTATTAAGCGAATGTGCCGGAGTTTTACAATATGCCCAAACTATTTTTGAAGGCCTGAAAGCATACAGAACAGAGGATGGTCGTATTGTAACATTTCGTCCTGACTTAAATGCAGAACGTATGATAGATTCTGCAAGACGCTTAGAAATGCCAGAGTTTCCAAAGGAACGCTTTATCGAGGCAGTAACGGAAGTAGTAAAGGCAAATGCAGAATTCGTACCACCATATGGTTCTGGTGCTACCTTCTACCTTCGCCCATACATGTTCGGTAGCAGTCCGGTAATCGGAGTTAAGCCAGCAGATGAATATCAATTCAGAGTATTCGGTACTCCGGTTGGACCATACTTCAAAGGCGGAGTAAAACCAATTACGATTTGTGTTTCTGATTTCGATCGTGCAGCACCTCATGGAACAGGCCATATCAAAGCTGGTCTTAACTATGCAATGAGCTTACATGCAATCGTATCTGCACATAACAACGGATATGATGAAAACATGTATTTAGATGCAGCAACAAGAACAAAGATTGAAGAAACAGGTGGAGCAAACTTCTTATTTGTGACAAAAGACAATAAGTTAGTAGTTCCAACATCTCCAAGCATCCTGCCATCCATCACAAGACGTTCTTTAGTATATGTTGCAAAAGAATACTTAGGTCTTGAAGTAGAGGAAAGAGAAGTGTATTTTGAAGAAATCAAAGACTTCGCAGAATGTGGTATCTGTGGTACTGCAGCAGTAATCTCTCCAGTAGGAAAAATCGTGAACCACGGAGAAGAAATCTGTTTCCCAGCTGGAATGGAAGAGATGGGACCAACAACGAAAAAATTATATGATACATTAACAGGAATCCAGATGGGACGTATCGAAGCTCCAGAAGGCTGGATTCATGTAATTGAATAAGATGTTTCAGAAAAGCCATTCGATTTTGAGTGGCTTTTTTCATTGCATAGGAAATTGCGAAGAATCCTCTATGCAATAAAAGACACCCGAAACTTGCAAAGCGGCTTTGTTGTAATAACTCGAAAAACACGATATAATATAGAACGTAAATCTTATAACAGGTAGGTGGATGTAGATGGAAAGTAAATTTGTTACAATGACAATTGGGAAACAAAAAAATATTGCGCTCATTGCCCATGATGGAAAGAAAGAACAAATGATGCAATGGTGTGAAAAAAATAAAGATATCTTACAGAAACACTTTTTATGTGGTACAGGAACTACAGCCAGAATGATTACTGATCGAACAGGATTGCCTGTAAAAGGATACAACAGTGGTCCTTTAGGTGGAGATCAACAAGTGGGAGCAAAAATCGTAGAAGGAAAAATCGACCTCGTTGTATTCTTCTCAGACCCATTATCTGCACAGCCGCATGATCCAGACGTAAAGGCGTTATTAAGAATTGCACAAGTATACGATATTCCAATTGCAAACAATCTTGCGAGTGCGGATTTTATCATCCATTCTTCTTTGATGGACGAAGAGTATGATCATAACGTTATCGATTTCCAAGAAAACATTAGAAATAGAGCAAATACATTATAAAAAAAGTAAAAGGATGCCGACGTATGGCATCCTTTTTTCTTGCATAGGGGACGATACAAGAAAAAACGCCCGAAACAATATTTTACATCGCCATATAGTAGTGCTATAATAAGGAACGTGTAAAATAGGAAAAGAAAGGAAAAGTGCTGTAACAATAAGAGAGGTACAGTGATGGCTAAGAGAATTGAAGAGAAGAAAGAATTATATGGTTAGGTGGATTGTCTTGGTAGAAATAGTCGTCATTTTATTAATGGCGAATCTATTTGTGGCAAAACATTTGGATAAGGTATGTAATAAAGAGGAGAAGCTAAACGCAGTTGAAACAAAACAAAAGGCGGTAAAAGCTGGAGTGATCCAGACAGAAGCTCCAACGCAAGAGCCAAGGGAGACGGAAGCATCCAAAAAAGAGAAAGCCTTGAAGAAAGAGGCGAAAAAGCTTGGAAAATCCATGGATGAAAAGCTCCGTATTCTCGTAAACAAGGAGCATAAAGTTCCTGCTGATTATAAAGTGAAGTTGGTTACATATAAGAAAACAGAGAAAATAGTAGCAAAGATCATAAGAGCTCCATTGGAACAGATGTTGAAGGATGGAGAGAAAGAAGGATTGTCATTCCAACTTTGTTCTGCGTATCGAAGCAACAAGGCACAACAACGTTTGGTAGACCGAGATGTAAGAAAGTATAAGAGACAAGGACTTAGTGAGGAAGAAGCGTTAGAAAAGACATATAAGGTTGTACAGGCTGCAGGGCATAGCGAGCATGCGACAGGCCTAGCCGTGGATATCGTTTCAGACCATAATACGAGTCTGAATGAAACACAAGAGACAACAGACGAGTTCCAGTGGTTGAAGGCGCATTGTGCAGAGTACGGCTTTATCTTACGATATCCGCACGGTAAAACAGGCATTACAGGGATTATTTATGAACCATGGCATTTTCGATATGTAGGAAAAGAGGCTGCGAAGTTTATTACAGAGAATCAGCTTACGTATGAAGAGTTCTATGAGATGGCATGGTAAGATAGGACAAGCAAAAAGGAATCGCCCTTGTTAAGGACGATTCCTTTTTTGATCCATTTGATGTACGAGGGTAGGATGGGCCACGGATTTGTTTTTCCATTTTCCGCTGGCATATCGGAGACAGCTGATGCTTCCGGTCAGCGTCCAGGTAAGGCCAGTCGTGATCCAGATGCCCCATATGCCGAGGAAGGGAATGCTGGTAAGCGGTCTTGCAAAGCCGACCCTTCCAATTACCTCGAAGATCCCATTTCCCATGGCGTAGAGCGTATCTCCTGCCCCGTTTAATACATTGCGGGAGACGTAAATCATGCCCAGTGGAAAATAGAACAGGCTGGTAATTTGAATTGCCCTTGCGCCAATGGAGATTACCTCGGGTTCATCTACGAAGAGGCGCATAATGAAGGTGCCACCGAAGAATGCAACCGGGAGCATGGCGGCACTGAAGAGAACGCACAGCAGGGTTGCACAGCGAAAGCCTTTGCGCACCCGTTCCATCTGGTTGGCACCAATGTTTTGCCCAGTAAAGGTAGCGACTGCGGTGCCTAAGGAATTGAATGGCTGTTGTACGAGTTGTTCAAATCGTCCAGCTGCCGTGTAGGAGGACATGACAGTCTCCTTAAACTCATTGACCACTCGCTGCAAGGCAAGACAGGAGATGCTGATTAAGGAATTTTGTAATGCCACGGGAGTACCAATCTTCAAACATTTTATCATTAATTCTCGGTCTGGCTTCCATAGTCCTTTTGGAATCTTAAAGTAAGGGTGCTTGCATATAGCAAATAAGATGGAGCTTAAGGCCGCAATCAATTGAGAGAGGATGCTCGCAAAGGCGACACCGAATACCCTCCAGTGGAAGACACGTACAAAGAGCAAATCTAATCCGATATTTAGGAAGCTTGCAAGCACTAAAAACATAAGCGGAGTCTTTGAGTCACCTAACGCCCGAAGGATGGAGGAAATTCCATTATAGGCAATCATAAAGAGTGTTCCAGCACAGCTTACGCGCAGGTACATCATGGCATCGTCTAAAATTCCATCAGGTGTATTCATGGCTTTTAAGATGGAGTTTGCAAATATGCAGCCAACTAGGCTCATCAGCAGGCTAGCGGTGCTAAGGACGTATACGGAACTCGTAATGGTCTTTTGTACTTGCAGCAGGCTTCCAGCTCCATAATACTGGGAGGTAATGATTCCAATGCCTGTGGATAATCCAAGTCCCAAAGAGAAGAGGAGGAACAGGATCGAGCCGGTAGAACCAACAGCAGCAAGGGCATCTGCACTTACAAACTGTCCGACAATCATGGAATCTACCATATTGTAAAGTTGTTGAAATATATTTCCTATCAGCATAGGAATGGTAAAGGAAAGCATGAGCTTCATTGGCTTGCCAGTCGTCATATCCATCATATACTGTTGTTTCATAAGAAGTCTCCTTTCAAGTTTAACTGTGGTTATCATAGTGGAATTAGGGGGAGGGCAGTGTACTGTACGAAAGTTTGGCTGCATATATAATAGTAGGATAAAAAAATGGGGTTTAAGGGTAGTACGGAATGAGACAAGGAGAAAAACGGGCATTATGTTGGGCAATAGTATTTTCCTGCCTATGTATCTGCGGAGCGATCTTGCTATGCAGCTTCTTTGGAAGGTCGCTTCCAAGGGGAACGGCGGATGAAGAATATTTGAGAGATTTGATTACGAGAGTATTGTGTTTGATTCCCTTAGTAATCCTTATGAAGGAGTGTTATCCAAAGTATTCCTTAGGATTGCAACGGGAGGGATTTTTACAAGGGGCAAGAATTAGCTGGCTCATGTATCTTTATATTGCAGAAAATTTTATAGAGGGATCTAAGGTTGATACGACCATCGATATAAAAGGGGTTCCTCTTTGTACCTATGTGTTATGTCTGTTTGCGATGTTGTCAGTAGGTGTATTTGAAGAGATTCTATTTCGGGGAATCGTGTTGCAAGTACTCCGGGAGCAGATCGAGGATAAGAAGCGGGGACTGTATATCGCGGTCTTTGGGTCGAGCTTCTTATTTGGAGTGGCACATATGTTTAATTATGTTGCAGGCCATGCCTATCTTAGACCGACGATTGCCCAAGTGTTCTATGCGATGTTTTTAGGAATCTTTATGGGAGCGGTCTATGTAACCTGTAATAATCTATGGGTCGTAATCTTGCTCCATGGACTGTTTGATTTTGCAGCAGAGTTTTGGGAAGTTGCCACGCCAAATTACTCGATTTCCATGCAGGATGTTTCGTGGAGGGTAGTAGGAGAGTGGATTCTGTTATATCTTCCACTTGCCATAGCAGGAGCGTATCTGACTTGGAAGAAAGCAAAAGAACTCACATGAAAAAAGGAAGGGTAGGCCCTTCCTTTTTTCATTGCAACGCAAGAGTGTGTGGAACAAACTGTGTTTTAAGAAAAAAGGTTATCGGTTTAGTGCATAGACACAAAAGCTTAAGAGTATGGCAAAAGCATTCCATAAGATATAAGGAATCAACAGGTAGCCGGCTCGTTTGTCACAACGGTAGAAGAGCTGGATCATGATGATGTTTACAAACAAGAGTAGGATGGTCCATAAGAATGCGAAAAAGAATTCGTTGAGGTTGAAAAATATAATGTTGAATAGGAAGTTGATGATCAACTGGATGCCATAGGCCTTTAAAGCATTTTCGCGATATGGACTTTCCGAAAGATACACAAAATACGAAGCAATCCCCATCAGGATGAATAACAGCGTCCATACAATTGGAAATACAATGCCTGGAGGGGCAATGGATGGCTTGTAGATTCTGTCATAGATATTCATATTTTCAATCGTAAACAAGGAAGACAGTAAGCCTGCCGACAGTGGAAATAGGATTGCAAGTACTAAGGTCTTTAAGGATCGTATTTTCATCTTATCACCTCGTTTCACCTTATGCATGGCTGACATGTCCTATACACACAAATAAAAGTATGGTAGTATGGATAGGAATATTTAGTTAGGAGTGAAGAGCGTGGCAGGAAAATTTTATGCGGTTCGCAAGGGGAGAGAGACAGGCATCTTTACCTCATGGGATGTATGTAAGAGTAAGATTACCGGATTTAGCGGTGCAGAATATAAGAGCTTCAAGACAGAAGCAGAAGCAATGGACTATGTGATGGGCGGAGTGAAAAAAGAGCCGGAAGTGGCATATGAAAGCCATGAAAGGGCGCTTGCTTATGTTGATGGAAGCTACAATGTCCATACGAAGGAATACAGCTATGGTGCAGTGCTTCGTCATATGGAAGAAGAATATGAATATAGCGAAAAAGGAACGGATGCAAGTCTTGCAGATATGCGAAACGTGGCAGGAGAAATCCTAGGAGCGGAAGTCATGATGCGCGAATGTGTGGAGCGAGGCATCAAGGAATTAGATTTATACTACGATTATGAAGGAATCGAAAAATGGTGTACTGGCGTTTGGCAGGCAAAGAAACCTGGAACACAGGCATACCGCGATTACTACAATGGAATCAAAGATAAGCTAAGAGTCAACTTTCATAAAGTAGCTGCCCATACCGGGGTAGAACTTAATGAAAGAGTTGATCGGTTAGCAAAAAAAGCATTAGGCATGCTATAAGCAAAAAAGGAAAAAAATTTTAAATTCTGTAGCCAAAGTGCAAAATGGTTATATGTTAATAGTAGAATAGTTAAAACGCAGAACGCAAATACTGTTGTTAGACTATGTACTTGGAGTGATGCAGATGGGACAGTTTTTGAATTATATTGAACTAACAAAACCTCTGCCACTGATCTGGCAGATTGATTATAAGATCGATGATATTGTGAGTAAACCGATTTTGCAGACGAATAGTGTGGCAATTGCCCTGATGGCGATTGACAAGCGACAAAAAGTAGGAACTACCGATACTGCGAAAGACACGCTGATTTATGTATTAGAAGGAACTGCGGAAGTGACCGTACAGGAGAAACGATACATTGTTACGGCAGGTGAGACAATGATTATGCCATCGGATAAGCCCCATAATATTTATGCATTAGAACCATTTAAGATGATGTTTATTGTGTTATATAGTTAGTAAAGGAAGAAGAGAGGCTGTGTGTCAGAAAAGCAGGCTCTCTTTTTTCTATTGCATAGGAAATTGCGTTGCAATCCCCTATGCAATAAAAAAACGCCCCAAAAGAAGGGCGTAGAATGCACACTCGGGGGGAAAGGAAGAAATTCGCTTGAAAGACAGCGAATCCCCCTCGGCGC
>CALZJY010000073.1 GCA_945787925.1 uncultured Anaerosporobacter sp.
AATTCTTAAAAGTATCAAGGTTAATTAAGAGAAGAACGGTTGCAAACGAAGCTTGTGATGCAGGCAGAGTATTAGTAAATGATAAAGTGGCCAAAGCATCCGTAAATGTAAAGGCTGGAGATGTCATCGAGATCCAGTTCGGAAATAAGTCCGTAAAAGTAGAAGTACTTGATGTGACGGAAACAGTACGTAAAGAGGAAGCAAAAGACTTATACAAATACTTATAGTGATTTTGGAATGATTTCATCGTCCTCCTAATATACTTTACAAATAAAGTAATTAGGAGGCTTTTTTTATGGATGAAAAACAAGCGGGATTGCAAAAGAGCCACAAACTTACGATGAATAACAGGAGAACCGCTCTTTTAACTGGAATAAATGATGTCCTTTCGTTCGACCCGAATGAAGTGCTATTAGATACGGTACAAGGAACGTTGATGATTCGGGGAGAGGACCTTCATGTAAGCCGATTATCCATAGAAAAAGGTGAGGTCGACGTTGACGGCAAAATCAACAGCTTTTCCTACACGGACAGCAGTGGGTTTGTAAAGAACGGAGAGACCTTATTTAGCCGACTGTTTAAATAGATCAGATAAAGGATGAGGGGCTATGAGTGATGCAATCAGCATGGAAATGCGTTTTTTTCTAGCATCCGTATTGAGCGGCATTATTCTTTTAATCGTATATGATGTAATAAGGATCATTCGAAGGGTGATCAAGCATGCATGGTTTTTCGTGGCACTAGAGGATCTGATATTCTGGTTATTGTCAGGACTCTTTATCTTTCGCATGATGTATGAGATGAATAATGGGACAATTCGTGGGTTTGCAGTATTAGGGATGCTGCTGGGAATGATTATATACAATCAATCGCTTAGCCCTTTCTTTGTGAAGGGCCTATCGGAGTTTATCCTGCTGGTGAAGCGAGGAATCGCCAAAGTGCTTCGTTTTTTATCCAAGCCAGTTCGAATTGCATGCCGCGGGGGCAAACGATGGTTACGGTTTATGAAAAAGCAAGTTACAAAAATAGGGAGAAAGCTTTCTCCAATATTGAAAAAGCCGAAGAAAGATAGTACAATAGAAAGCAATGAAAATGAAAACGAAAAGGGATAGAGGTGCTTGCGTGAGAAGAATACATATCAAACGCGACAAACGAGGCTTGCTTGGAGTTGGAGTTTTAGTGCTAGTAATCTGTAGTGTACTTTATTGCAATACGGCAGTATTGAATGCACGAATCAGTAGTAGGAACGAACAAGTTGAGGCGCTAGAGAGAAGTAAGAAGGGTTTGTTGGAAAAACAAGAGAGTTTAAAGGAATCACTCACATTGACAGAAGACGATATTATCAGCATTGCTAGAGAGAAGCTGAATTTGGTATATCCAGATGAGATTATTTTAAAATCAAAAAAATAATAGTTGACAAGTTACTTTAGGTTGGATATAATAGTTTTTGTCGTCTGGCGGAGTAGCTCAGTTGGCTAGAGCACACGGTTCATACCCGTGGTGTCATGGGTTCAAATCCCTTCTCCGCTATTTATTTCGAAGAGGGTTTTGTGTTCATCTTATAACGAAATAGTAACGTAATCAGTAGGATTCGATCGTATAGGTCGGATCCTTTTTTTATTGCATAGGGGATTGCATGGGAGACCGTATTTCTTCCTTATATAAAGTCTTTCATAAAGAGTTCATAGTTCTTCTTAGGAATCTCTTAATCACTATGAGGAGCCATAGTTCGTCATAGAAATCGAGTCGAACAAGAATATGTCAACAAATTTTATGGATTTGCTACATTTGTTTGACAAAGATTGCGTAGGACGGAATCTATAATCGTGATAAACAGCCAATAGGAAAGTAAGGAGCGAAGGTATTTATGAAGACGATCAATAAGAGAGCTTTATGCATTGACTTACTTGCGGTAGTTATTTCAAGGGCAGTACTTTATTCGATGAACCCAATAGCAATTGCTTATTTTGCAGCAGCATTTTTGGAGCGGAGTTTGCGATATGTGCTTTTGGTGGCAACGCTAGTGGGAATGGTATTGTGGATGCCGACAACGACTGCAATTGTATATGGCGTAGCGGTCTTATTGATTGCGGGGGTGCTTGTCTGGGTCGAAAAGAAGCAAAAGAAGCTTGGAGTGATCGTACCGGGAATCGTGGCAGCAGTCGTCACCATGGGGGCCCGTGCCGCGGCACTTATTTCTATGACTCCAACGAGGGAGCAGTGGATCTTAGTCGTGGTAGAGGGAGCATTGGTCTTTGCGCTTTTCATCGTCTTTTGGAAAGCATTCTCTTATCTGATGTATTGCAAGAAGGGACAAGTTCCGGAGAATGAAGAGCTCATTGGTCTTGTTGTTTTATTTGCCATCCTAGTATATACAATGCCAAAGATTCAGAGCATTGACTTTTCGATCGAGGAGACCGTGGCATATTTGATGATTTTAGCCATGGGATATAAGTATGGGGCTGGCGCAGGAGCAATCTGTGGTACTGCGTGTGGAATTGTGTTATGCCTAGAAAATGGTGCGGATAAGATCGCGACTACGAATACCATTATTGGAATCATGTGTATTCTAGGAATTTGTGCGGGACTTTTCCGAAAGGCAGGTAAGATTGGTAGCGGTGTCGCATTTGTTGTTGCTAATATCGCGCTGGGCTATTTCTATGAAAAAAATCTGATGGAGGTAGCGGCAGTACGTGCACTGGCATCAGCGGTCGTGGTGTTTGTACTGATGCCAAGGAAGATTATGTATCAAGTAGAGCTTGTAAGGAAGTCGAATAAGGACGACATCCTACAAGAGAAGGTGCAGGAGACTGTCCAAAGCAAATTAAATGATTTTGCAGAATCTTTTAAGACATTATCTCGAACCTTTTATGGAATTTCTGAAACGAAAAGCAACCTCAGCAAAGAGGATGTGGATTATATATTCGATGGGTTATCCGACAAACTGTGCAAACATTGCCAAAATTGCAATGCTTGTTGGAAGAATAATTTTTATGATACATATAAGGCTGCATTTACAATATTAAGTGCGGCAGAGAAAAACGGAGAAGTAAAGAAGGAAGATGTGCCAGCGTATTTTGCAAGGAGCTGTGTAAGGCTGAATGATTTTCTGTATGAGACGAATCGCGGATTGGAGATGGCAAAGCTGAACCTGTCATGGCATAACCGTCTTGCCCAATCGAGAGAGGCGATTGCGGGACAGCTAGGGGAAGTGGCCACGATCATAGAGGATTTTTCCATCGATCTTTATGAGGGCATCGGAACCGAGCAAGGAATTGAAGAGAAGGTCATTTATTATATGAAGCAACACTATGTGGATGTAAAGAGCCTTACGATTTTAGAACGCAAGAATAAGCGGCAGGAGTACTATCTGATGGCTCGTGTGAAAAGCGGACATTGCATTACGATGCGGGAAGTAGCGGGGTATTTAAGTTATGTGTTAGGAAGGAAGATCCGTCCGATGGAAGGGTCTAAAAACGTAGTGTCGAAAGAATATGGAACCATCGTCTTTGTAGACGATACGAATTTTAAAACCCTCACAGGGGTTGCCCGTGTAGCAAGGCAGGATGAGTCGGTTTCAGGAGATAATTATTCGTTTATTCGGTTAAGTAACGGCGAAATGGTGATGACCCTTTCGGATGGAATGGGAAGCGGCGAAAAGGCGTGCCTAGAAAGCAGGTCAGTCATCGAGTTGTTAGAGCAGTTTATGGAAGCGGGATTCAAAGAGGAGTCGGCAATCAAGCTGATTAACTCCATCCTAGTGCTTCGGACCGACCAACAGACCTGTTCCACAATCGATATGGGAATCTTAGACCAATTCACGGGAATGTGTGATTTTATCAAGATTGGCGCTGCGCCAACGTTTATAAAGCGGGGAGACTGGGTCGAAATCATCGCAAGCACGTCGTTGCCAGTAGGGGTGTTAAATGAAGTAGATATCGAAGGTGTTACAAAGAAGTTATACGATGGAGACTTTGTCGTCATGGTGACCGATGGTGTCTTGGACTGTATCCCAGAAAAGGAAAAAGAACAGGTATTTGCAGATTATCTTGCGACGCTTACGGCGAACAATCCACAAGAGATTGCAGAGATGCTGTTAGAGTATGTAAGGGAACAAAATGAGTATGAAGATGCTGACGATATGACGATTATGGTGGCAGGAATGTGGAAAAAATAAGGAGTGTTGCATTATTAAAATAGTAGTTGTATGATAGGTATAATAAATCAAAAGTAATGGAGTAACTATGTGGAATCAAGTGGTAGAGTATGTAAGAGAACAAAGAATGTTAGACAAGGGAGATCGAGTCATTGTCGGAGTAAGCGGTGGCGCGGATTCTGTCTGCTTATTGTTCTTATTAAAAGAGCTGCAGCACCTCTATGACCTGGAGTTACACGTAGTGCATATCAACCATGGCCTCCGAGGAGAAGAAGCGAAGCGTGACGAAGAGTATGTAGTCGCGCTTTGTGACGAATTGGAGGTCTCTTGTCATGTTTTGAATGTGGATGTGGATGCTTATGTAAGGGAACATAAGTGTTCGACGGAAGAGGCAGGGCGTATCCTTCGTTATGAGGCGTTTGAACGTGAATATAATAAACTTAAATGCAATAAAATAGCTATAGCACATAATAAAAATGATGTGGCAGAGACTGTGCTGTTGAATTTGGCAAGAGGAACTGGAATAAAGGGACTCACAGGGATTGATCCAGTAAGGGGAGCGATCATTCGTCCTCTCCTTAGAGTGACGAGAGAGGAAATTGAAACGTATTTAGAGGAGAAAGAACGCAGTTTCTGTACAGACTCTACGAATTTGCTAGATGTCTATACGAGGAACAAGGTTCGCCATCATGTACTGCCTGCTCTTGCCGGGGTCAACGACCAGGCAGTTTCCCATATCGCGAGATGTGCAAGCAACCTAAGGGAGATTGAAGCGTATTTAGAGCGACAGACGGTGGCACTGTATGAGAGGATTGTGACCTGCAAGAAAGGACAATACTCGATTTGTGCGGATGCATTAAGATTAGAAGATCCAGTGCTTGCAAAACGCCTGATTCGCAAAGTCATCCATGCGTATGCAGGAAAGCTAAAGGATATTGAAGAAAAGCATGTAGCAGCAGTGTATGCATTACAGGACAAAGAGGTGTCAAAACAGGTGGATTTGCCATACGGCATGGTGGCAGTAAGAGCATATGATGCAATCATAATCAAAGAGCGACAAGAGAGGGCAGAAAGCCTGCAAGAAGGTGACGAAATGCCGATAGAATCGCCAGGAACCTATATGTTTGGTGGAGGTAAATGGAAGTTAAGGATAGAAATTTTTGACCATGAAAAAAATAGAATTATTCCTAAAAATAGCTATACGAAATGGTTTGATTATGATAAAATTAAAAATACAATTTTCTTGAGATATCGACGACAAGGCGATTATCTGATTATTAATGAAAAAGGGAACAAGAAAACAATCAAATCCTTATTTATTGACGAGAAAATTCCAAGGGAGCAAAGAGGGAATATTCCTTTAATATGTGATGGTAATCACGTCATGTGGGTTATAGAAGGCCGGAGCAGTGTGGCATACAATGTGACGGAGCAAACCAAGAAAATACTAGTTGTAACGATTATGGAGGTTTAAAATGTCAGAGAATGTTAAAGTACTAATTTCAGAACAAGAAGTAACAGAAAAGATCCAAGAGCTTGCGGATCGAATTAATAAGGATTATGAAGGAAAAGAAATTCATCTGATTTGTGTTTTAAAAGGTAGCGTATTTATTACTTGTGAGCTAGCGAAGAGACTTACAGTACCAGTAACGATGGATTTTATGAGTGTATCTAGTTACGGGGATACTCAAGAAAGCTCAGGAAGAGTTAAGATTGTAAAAGATTTAGACGAATCGATTGCTGGAAAAGATGTTCTTATCGTAGAAGATATCATTGATAGTGGTAGAACACTAAGTCACTTAATTCAGTTATTACAAAGCAGACAACCAAATAGCGTAAGACTTTGTACACTACTTGATAAACCAGATCGTCGTGTGACTGACGTGACTGTTGATTATACAGGGTTTGTTATCCCTGACGAATTTGTAGTAGGTTACGGGTTAGATTATGCTCAAAAATTCAGAAACCTACCATACATCGGAGTCGTTGTAGAATAAGGAATAGCTTTTAAGTGTGAGAGAGGAGGCTTACTAGTGAAAAAACAAATGAGAGGTTTGGGGTTTTATGTGATCGTTATCGGGATCATTATGTTAGCATTGTACATGTCTACAAGCTTTAATCCATCGAATGCAGGATCATATAACTATAGTCAGTTTGTAAAAGATTTAGAAGCCGGAAATGTAACGAGTGCCGATCTTTATCCAGAAGAGAACACTACTTCAGGTAAGGTAATGGTAAAATTAAAGAACAGTACACATAGCTTTACGGTAACGGATTTAGACAGCGTTGCAAACTTGTTACAGGCAAAGAAGGTATCTGCTGTTTACGTGCATGATATTGATAAGCCAAGTTGGTTCTTAACAACGCTGCTTCCATTATTAATTGGATTAGTGGTAATTATCATCTTAATGTCATTCTTTACAAGCCAGATGTCTGGCGGCGGTGGCAACAGCAAGGTGATGAACTTTGGAAAGAGCCGTGCAAAGCTTTCTACCGATGAAAATAAGAGAACTACGTTTGAAAAAGTTGCAGGTCTTCATGAAGAAAAAGAAGAACTTAGCGAAATTGTAGACTTCTTAAAGAATCCAAAGAAATACACAACGGTTGGCGCTAGAATTCCAAAGGGAGTGTTATTAGTCGGACCTCCAGGAACAGGTAAGACATTGCTTGCAAAAGCGGTAGCAGGAGAAGCTGGTGTGCCATTCTTTAGTATTTCGGGTTCTGACTTCGTAGAGATGTTTGTTGGTGTTGGTGCTTCCCGTGTAAGAGACTTATTTGAGGAAGCAAAGAAGAATTCCCCATGTATCATCTTTATTGATGAAATCGATGCGGTAGCAAGACGTCGTGGTACTGGCCTTGGTGGTGGACATGATGAAAGAGAACAAACATTAAACCAATTGTTAGTAGAAATGGATGGTTTCGGTGTGAATGAGGGCATTATCGTCCTTGCTGCAACGAACCGTGTAGATATCTTAGATCCAGCCATCTTACGTCCAGGTCGTTTTGACCGTAAAGTTACGGTTGGTAGACCAGATGTCCGCGGCAGAGAGGAAATCCTTGCAGTACATGCAAAAGGAAAACCGTTAGGCGATGATGTGGATATCAAACAGGTTGCACAGACAACGGCAGGATTTACAGGGGCAGATTTAGAAAACTTATTAAACGAAGCTGCAATCGCAGCAGCGAAACAAGATCGCGGATTTATCGTTCAAGAGGACATTACGAAATCCTTTATCAAAGTAGGAATCGGTGCGGAAAAGAAGAGCCGCGTGATTACGGAAAAAGAAAAACGCATTACTGCTTATCATGAAGCAGGCCATGCAATCTTATTCCACTTACTTCCTGATGTGGGACCTGTGTATACGGTAAGTGTCATTCCAACAGGAAATGGTGCTGGCGGATATACGATGCCACTTCCAGAACGTGATGCGATGTATGTCACAAAAGGAAAGATGCTTCAAGATATTACGGTTGCCTTAGGTGGTCGTGTTGCAGAAGCTTTAATTTTTGATGATATTACGACAGGAGCATCCCAAGATATCAAGCAAGCCACAGGCGAAGCTCGCTCTATGGTGATCAAATATGGATTCTCCGAAAAGGTTGGTCCAATCAACTACGATAACGATGACGATGAAGTATTCATCGGAAGAGATATCGGTCATACGAAACATTTCAGCGACAAAGTGGCACATACGATCGATGATGAAGTAAAAGCGATTGTAGATAGTTGTTATGAACAAGCGAAGACAATCCTTACTGAAAATATCGACGTGCTTCACAAGTGTGCGGAATTATTAGTAGAAAAAGAACGTATCGGTCGAGAAGAATTTGAAGCATTATTTGAACGTAATGAAACAGAGTCTTTAGACAAAGAATAGATAAAAGCTCATTTTCCAGAAGGAAAATGAGCTTTTATTGTGCTTGGAGCAACTCTTGCATGTAAATAGTTTGATAATTTTGGAAAATAGAATAAATTAATAGAAAAAATGGATGAATTTACATTAAAACCCTTGGTATTGTATAAATTTATCAATTTTAGTAGTAAATATAAACAAAAAACTATTGTAATGACAAAAATGTTTGTGCACACTTATGTCATTACTAATGATATACTATAGGATGTAAACCCCAATACATTATATAGTTTTTGCTACACCCCATAAGTAACAAAAATAC
>CALZJY010000074.1 GCA_945787925.1 uncultured Anaerosporobacter sp.
CTGCTTTGCTGGTATATGGAAAAGTTTTTCCCATTAGGAAAGGTGGCAGTGCGAATCATGTCTCCAGTATCCAAGAAGTTATTCCAAGTAGAGCTTCCAAATAAGAAAGCGATGAATCAGATTCAAGTGTTCTATGCAAGGCTGATTGAGTTGCAGGAGCTATTAAAAGACAAAGAAGTCTGCTCTATCCGTCTAGTCACGGTTCCTGAAAAAATGATCGTAGAAGAGACGAAGAGAAATTATATGTATATGAACCTCTATAACTATAACGTGGATGGCATTTTTATCAATCGAGTGCTTCCAAAGGAGTTAGAAAATGAATTCTTTGAGGAATGGAAAGTAATCCAGAAAACGTATATCGATGAGCTGCATGCAGTATTTGGAACGGTTCCAATGTATGAGGTTCCATGGTATGGCACGGACCTGATGGGGATTGAAGCGATTCGTCAGCTTGCAAAAGATGCCTTTCAGGGAAAACAGGATGTATTCTCCATCTGGATTCGAAAGGAAGGGGAGCATTACGAACAGACGAAAGACGGATATGAGTTGCAGCTCTATCTTCCCTCCCTTAAGAAGGAGGATGTGGATGTTAGTCTTTCTGGTAGCGATGTGATTGTGAAGATTGGAAATTATAAAAGAAATATTCCGATGCCAAACGTGCTTCGAGGTCTTGCAGTGACAGGTGCGACTTTTAAAGAAGAAACCTTGGTAATCGGGTTTGCGAAATAGGAGGGTTCTTTATGAATAAGGAATTTATAAAAAAGATGAGACAGGCAAATCAGCTACAGCGGGAGGCAATCGCATCCTTGTTTCCTGATGTGATGCAGGACCATTTACAAGTGATCCGCAGCGAAATGAAGGCGATGGCAGGAGATTTGGTAAAAGAGACAGCAAAAAAGGGAATGGAATATTATCAGGAAACCTCGGTGGTGAATGGAGAGACAAAAGGAAAGAGTGTAAATAAGGTTAACATTCAATAAATGGGGAGAAGGAGGAAGTGGCATGAGGATTTTATTATATACAGGAAAAGGCGGAGTAGGAAAGACGAGCATTGCGGCAGCGACGGCAGTAAGAGAGGCAAGAAAGGGGAAGAATGTCATGATTATGAGTACGGATCAGGCACACAGCCTTGGAGATTCGTTTGGAGTATCCCTTGGAAATGAGCCTACTAAGATTGAGGATAACCTTTATGGAATCGAAGTGGATTCCATTATTGAGGGAGAAAAGGCATGGGGCAATATGAAGGCGTATCTAAAGCAGTTCCTTACTTCGAAAGCAGAAGGTGGAATCGAGGCAGAGGAATTATTGGTATTTCCAGGATTAGAGGAATTGTTCTCCTTGTTCAAAGTATCCGACCTTTATGAAGAGGCGGCTTATGACTTGTTAATCGTAGACTGTGCGCCAACGGGGGAGACCTTATCCTTGCTACAATTTCCAGAACGGTTTGGAAACTTTATTCGCAACGTATTGCCTATGAAACGCAAGGCAACGAAGATTGCAGGCCCAGCCATGGAGAAGGTGACGAAGATTCCAATGCCTAAAGATAGCGTATTCGAGGATATCGAACGACTCGATGAGAAGCTAGCCAAATTACAAGGAATCTTAAAGAACCCCGAAGTAACGACGATTCGAATTGTCACGACACCAGAGAGAATCGTAATCAAAGAAGCAAAACGGAATTTTACTTACCTGCATCTGTATGAATACGTAGTGGACGCAATCATTGTAAATAAGGTATATCCAAGGAAGTCTATGGATGGCTACTTTGAAAAATGGATGCAGTTACAGGAAGAAGGACAGAAAGAGATTCGGGAAAGTTTTGGAGACGTACCGATCTTCTCGTTAGAGCTACAACGGCATGAGCTTCGAAGCAGCGCCTATTTAGAAGAGGCGGCAGAAAAGGTGTATGGAGAGGTGGATGCCAGCGCAGTGTTATTTAAAGAACAGGTATTCATGGTGGAAAAAGAGGGCGATGGCTATCAGATGAGGTGGCACCTTCCATTTGCAAGAAAGGATGAAATGGAGCTCAATCAAAAAGGGGATGAAATCCTAGTAGAGATCAAGAATGAGCGCCGTTGCATTACACTTCCAGAGTTATTAAAGGGACGGGAAATCACAGGAGCAAAGTTTAAGGAAGGATGGCTCACCATCGCATTTGCATAATCTGAGAAGAAACTCACGGGACCCCGTAAAATCGCATATGATATAGCAGAAGTTAGTTACTGTGATAGTATAGGTAAGGGGAATGTGAAAGATGATGGAGAACATAGACTCCTGGTACGACAAGGTTCCTGTAGTATACACAAAGAATCTCATTCTGCGGCCATTTAAACAAAAGGACTTGCCAGAGGTGAAGGATGTGTACCAAGACAAATCTTTGTATCGGTTTTTAGGAAGGAATCAGAATGCGCTGGAGCAACATCCAGAATATTTATTTGATCGAGAAGTGTATGATCCAAGGAAGGAAAATATGCTACGCTGGGGAATCGCAAAAAGCGGGGATGACAAGATTATTGGTGAGCTCATGCTTTATGACATAGAGGGAAAAGAAAGATGCAAGATTGGCTGTCGAGTGGCAAAACGATATCATTCCCAAGGGGTTGCCACGGAGGCGAATTTGGGGCTGATTAATTATTTTGATCAGAAGGGAGTGTTTCCAATTCTTCAAGCCGACGTGATGAGAGGGCATGCGGTGTCTTGCCATACCTTGGAGAAATGCGGATTTAGAAAGACGGACCAGTTATTTTTAGGAAGGTATTATGTCTATCTATATGATTATTCCACTCATCAGGAGAGAAAGGAAAAAGGATGGTTTTAAAGTTAAAGCTAGCGTCTGAGATGGATGGCTAGCTTTTTCTTTTTTTGTGTAGGAAAGCTGGAAAAATGACAGTAATCCTCGGAATTATTACATAGTATGGAATTGCCAGACAGTAATCGAGTAGAATTAAGAAAATATGTACGTTGTATGGAGGAAGGACAATGGAAACAGTATTTGAACTATGTTTTTGTGTAGGGTTAATTGTCATCCTTGTTTCATTCTTATTAGGACAGGTCGTAAATATTTGTGGGTTAGATGGATTGGATTGGAGCATCGCTGATGTCTCGTTGCCAATTCCATTTAGCCCATTACTCGTCTTTTTATTTCTTACGATCTTTGGTGGCGGGGGCATGCTCGTCCAAAGATATGTGGGGAAACGATTTGTCGTGATAGGAATCATAGGAGTAGTAATCGTAGCATTAGGAATCTGTCTCCTAATCCATAGGTACATATTACTGCCTCTAAAGAAGGCGGAGAATACCAGTACGGCATCGAAAGAAGAACTTATTGGATTGCTGGCAAAGGTAAATGAACGAATTCCTGCGGATGGCTTTGGAGAAATCACATATGTGATTCATGGAAACAGTTATGTTGCACCTGCAAAGTCAGCCACAGGAGAGATGATTCCGATAGGGACAGAAGTATCCATCTGTTGGATTGAAGACTATGTCTTTTTTGTAGTCCAACTAGAGGAAGTTGATAGGAGGAAATAGGTATGCCATTAAACACTATTTTTATCGTAGGGGGAATCGTGCTTGCGATTCTGTTCATCATTCTATTATTTCTTGCAATGTGGAAGAGAGTGCCACAGGACAAGGCAATCGTAGTTACTGGTTTGAAAAAGAAAGTTATTTCTGGTGGCGGTGGATTCGTGATTCCACTATTAGAGCGCTACGATAAGATTTCTTTGGAAAATATGAAGATTGAAGTAAAAACCGAAGGCGCTAGAACCGAACAAGGCGTGGATATCCGTGCCGACGGTGTTGCAGTCATCAAAGTAAAATCCGATAGGGAAAGCATTTTAAATGCAACCGAACAGTTCAATACAGGGAATGAAGCAAAGACGATCAATACGATCAAGGATACGGCAAAGGACGTATTAGAGGGTAAGCTTCGTGAAATTATCTCAAAGATGACAGTAGAGGAAATTTATAAGGACCGTGAAGTATTCGCATCCCAAGTACAGGAAGTTGCAGCTGTTGGTCTTGCTACCATGGGCTTAGAATTAAAGGCGTTTACGATCCGTGATATTTCGGATAAGAATGGATATTTAGAAGCGTTAGGAAAACCTCGCATTGCAGAAGTAAAGAAGAATGCGGCAATTGCGGAGGCTGAGGCATTAAAAGAGACCAAGGTAAAGACGTCCCAATCCGAACAGGCAGGTGCGGAAGCGAAAATCCTAGCAGAAACCTATGTTGCTAAGGCAAATAAGGAAAAGGAATTACAAATCCAAGCCTATCGTGAAGAACAAGAAACTGCCAAGGCGAAAGCAGATGCGGCATATGAGATCGAAAAGAACCGTGTAGCAAAAGAAGTAACAGAAACTGCAATGCTAGTCGAATTTACGAAGAAGGAAAAAGAGACGGAGATTCAGGAAAAAGAAGCACTTCGTCGTGAAAAGGAATTACTTGCTACCGTAAACAAACAAGCGGATGCCGAACAATACCGTTTACAAAAACAAGCGGATGCTGAAAAATATCGCCAGGAAAAAGAAGCCGATGCAAAACAATATACCGAATTAAAACAAGCAGAAGCAATCAGTAAGGCGACTAAGATCAAAGCTGAGGCGGAAGCGGAAGCCATCCGTATGAAAGGGGAGGCAGAAGCAGAAGCTATCTTAGCAAAAGGTAAGGCGGAGGCCGAAACGATGCAGAAGAAAGCCGAAGCATATAAGCAATATAATGAAGCCGCAATCACGCAGATGATCATTGAGAAGCTTCCTGAACTCGCAAGTGCCGTGGCTGCACCTCTTGCGAAGACGGACAAGATTGTCATCATCGATAGTGGAAGTACGGGAGATGGCCCAACGGGTGCTGGGAAGGTGACGAACTATGTCACGGATATTGTAAGCAAGCTGCCAGAGACGGTAGAAGCGGTAACTGGTGTGAACATTATGGATGTGATTAAGAATAAGATCGTAGATCAAGGCTCGGAAGAATAGAAGAAAATGGTTCCTCTTTGTATTAAGGAGGGACCTTTTTTGTACCTATCCTGCAATTACTATATCGAAAAAAGACTATAAGGAATATGGAAAATATGTCGAAATACATATATGATATTTTTTATTTGACGAAAAAAGAAGTATGAGTTAAATTACTATAGTAATAAGAAATGAGGGAGAAACAGATGAGAAAAAATAAATATCTTGTTAGAGCTCTGTCAGCGATGCTAAGTGCGACGTTAGTTGCTCAATTTCCAGTACATATGGCAGAGGCAAATGCAGCAAGAACTATAATAAATGAGACAATCGAAGAGCCAACAGAGGAAGCTTCGAAAGACTTAGTATGGGATGATACGACAAAACCATACGAATTAACAGAAAACCTGCAAATCGAAAGTGGAGCCAAATTAACCATTGCTCCAGGGGTTCAGGTACATGGGAATGGCCATGCCATTGAAGTATGTGGTGGTGAATTAAATGCTGAAGGCGTGACATTTGAAAACACAAAGATTAATTCCAAAAAAAATGAGGACTACAATCCAAGTACCATTACATTAAAAAACTGTAAGATGGAAGAAGGCGGATTATCAGGAAAGTGGAGCGTAACGCTTGTATTAGAAAACAATAGTTTTCACAATATGCAAGAGGAAATTGAGTTAACTTATCCAGCGAAAGAAACGACGATTACGGGAAATGTATTTAATAATTGTGGTGGATTAAAAATCAAATCCCGTCATAATACGTATATCAAAAACAATACGTTCTATAAAATGACAACAGGCTATACGATCAAGAGTGTGAAACAAAGCAGTGGGTCCAACTGTTATGTAGAAAAGAACAGCTTTCTTGATGAAGGGACGGTATTAATCATTGAATCTGCTGGAAAGATGGATGCAAAAAACAACTTCTGGAATACGACAGAGGAAGAAGAAATTGCAAAACGAATCCAAGCAGCAAGTGAAGAAGCTGTTTCTTATTTGCCAATCCTTTCCGAAGCAGATTGTGATACACCAGTATTAAAACATAACTATGACAAAGAAGAGATTGTAAAAGAGGCAACTTGTGAAGAAGCAGGTCTTAAGGTAGTAACTTGTAGTGACTGCAAGGATGAGAAGGAAGTTGAAATTCCAGCATTAGGCCATAAGTTTTCAAAGAAATGGAGCATCGATAAAAAGCCAGGCTGTGAAGAGCCAGGAGAAAAATCCTATCACTGTGAACGTGAGGGATGCGAAGGCAGAGAGGACATTACGGAAATCGAACCAACAGATCATAATTTTTCCGAAGAATGGACCGTAGATGAAGCACCAACATGCGAAGAGAAAGGAACGGAATCCCATCATTGCGAAAATGAAGGGTGTACTGTAACAGAAGGAAGCAGGGAAGTGGAAGCATTAGGCCATAGTTTTTCCGGAGAATGGATTGTAGAGAAAGAAGCCACTTGCCAAGAAGAAGGTAAGAAGATTCGTGCATGTGAGCATGAAGGCTGTAAAGAAATTGAAACAGAAATCATTCCAAAGAGAGAACATAAATGGGATGCAGGAAAAGTTACAGTAGAGCCAACTTGTGAAACAGAAGGTACTATGACATACACATGTAAAGTATCTGGAACGACAAAAACAGAAACCATTGCTCCATTAGGCCATAGTTTCTCATCAGAATATACGGTAGACATAGAAGCGACTTGTGATAAGGAAGGGGAAGAATCCCATCACTGTACACATAAGGGATGTACAGAAAGAACAAGCATCAACGCAATTCCAAAGAAAGAGCATAAATGGGATGCAGGAAAGGTTACAAAACAGCCGACTTGTAAACAAGAAGGAAGCAAGACGTATACATGTAAAGAATGTGGCACAAAGAAGACGGAAAAAGTACAAAAGGCAGCTCATAAGTATACAAAAAAGGTAGTAAGTCCAACGACTACGAAAAAAGGCTATACAGAGTATACATGTTCCGTATGCAAACATAGCTACAAAAGCAATTACACTTCCTTTGTTTCTGTAAAAGGAATCACATTAAATAAAAAGACGGTTACGTTAGCAAAAGGTCAAAAAGTACAGTTAGCAGCGACAGTAACACCAACAAATGCGACAACGAAAAAAGTAACTTATACAAGCAGCAATAAAAAAGTTGCGACAGTAGATGCCAATGGAAGAGTAACGGCAATCAACAACGGTACTGCGACGATCACGGCAAAAACAGTTTCTGGCCAAAAAGTAGCGACTTGCCATGTGACAGTGGCCTCTGGTTCGTTAGTTGAGAAGAAGGTTACGATTGGAAAAGGCGCTGCCAAATCTCTTACTGTAAAAGGCCCATATAACAAGATTGTATGGAGCACAAGCAATCGAAGAGTTGCAACCGTAACAAACAAAGGTACTGTAAAAGCAGTAGCGACAGGAACTGCAAAAATTACAGCAACCATCGATGGGAAGAAATACAGCTGCATGGTAACGGTAAAGAAAAATGAAAAAGTAGTAAATGGAAGCACAAACGTATATAGCGTGAAAAAAGGAGTGCACTTAACAGATAGAAAATTCTATTATGAGGGCAGTTCCTTCCTATATGAAGCAAATATCTTAAATAGAACCAATACTGCGGTTAAGAAGATTAAGAACCCAACCGTATCGATTTATGCAGACGGGAAATTAATTGCAAGCAATACCTTTGGTACACAACCAGTAAAAATCAAAGCAATGGGAAGCAGTAAAGTACGCTTTAAATTTAAAGCATTGAGAAATGATGTGGATCTTGTAAATAGCAAGATTACGGTAAAGTACTCTATGAAATATGAATAGTAGTCGAAACGAGGATTTAAAATGAGCAAAAGATTAAATTACACAGCAATCCTTCTTTCTTTAGGAATCGTGGTAGCCTTCGGTGGTGTTGCGTATTCTAAAATGCAAAAAGGAAAGAAGGCAGGCCAATATAAAATGGTTCAAATGTCAGTAGAACGTGATTGCTTAGTTGTGGGAGAGAAAATGCAAATCACTACAACTTATGAGAAAGCATCCGATTCGGTAGAAGATGCAAAAATCACATATCTCTCTTCTGACGAAGAAGTAATTCGAATTTCTGAAGATGGGGTGGCAGAAGCAGTAAGGGAAGGTTCTGCTATGATCGTATGCATGATCAATGGAACGACATATGATACCTATGACTTAGAAGTCGTCTCAAACGAAGAAAAACCAGTTGAGATGAATGGAAAAGAAGTTACGGTGGAATTCGGAAGCGAATATCAATTAGCTGCAAACCTAGAGGCAGACGAAGAGGATGCTGACCATATTGTATATGAATCTACGAATCCAGAGATTGCAGAAGTGGACGAAGAAGGAAAAGTAAAAATCTTAGCCATT